>CATWLR010000001.1:0-18644 GCA_958351665.1 Veillonella infantium
GGACCTAAAGAAACGAGGTTTTAAGTTTGTAGGCCCTGTTACCATCTATTCCCACCTGCAAGCTAGTGGTCTCATCAACGATCACGGCAAGGACTGTCCTTGTTTTGACGATATTAATGCAAATGCTGATATTATTCGACTACCTGTGGATGGTGAGAATTAATATAGTTCTTATTATTCTGTATTTAGCGTTATATTTCTTTACTTGCTTTTCAATGTCTGTTGTAACGTATTCATATAATGATTAGTTAACAATAGTTTTTATACATAATTCATTTTACAAAGTTGAATTTGTGTTAAACCGCACCTTAAGGTGTATACTATAGTCGATGGAAAGATAGCGTTCCATCATATGTCGGCCCGCTTTATATACAAACACATATATTCTCTCTCTCCAAAGCGGGTCTCTCATATACTTCTCTCTCAAAGCTATAAACACGACATAAAGCCTCTATCCTTTACTGGATAGGGGCTTTTTGCTATATATCGGAATGTTAGATTGTATGTCTCTACAAATTGATTTATTTCGATATAGTTGATATACTGATGATGAAATAAGCATTTACTTTCACAATTTAGAAAGGGAAATATATGATTGGTTTGGGCACGGCCATTAACATTGGCCTCATCATAGCCGGCAGCTTGTGCGGCCTCGCATTTGGTCGGTTTATGAAAGAAAATTTGAAACAGACGCTCATGATGGTGAGCGGCATTATCGTTCTCCTTCTTGGGATGAGCGGCGCTATGCAGTATATGCTAGTCATTGTAAACGGCACGCTGCAAACAACGGGGCCTATGCTCATGATTATTAGCATGGTGGCAGGCGCTGTAATTGGCGAGCTTATCGACCTTAACCGTTGGATTACTGTTTTTGGTGACTGGGTGAAAGCAAAAACTGGTAACACTGGTGATCCGCAGTTTACGCACGCTTTTATTACAGCATCCCTTACATTTACAGTGGGGGCCATGGGCGTGCTAGGCTCTATTCAAGACGGCTTGACGGGTAACTATCAAACGCTATTGTTGAAAGGCATCCTCGACGGTATCATCGTTATGGTTATGGTGTCCTCTATGGGCAAGGGCGCATTGTTCTCCTTTATTCCTGTAGGGATTACCCAATGGATTATTACAGCTATGGCTCACATTGCTGCGCCGCTAATGACGCCGAGTGCTATCGATAACCTGTCCTACGTGGGATCTATTCTGATCTTCTGTGTCGGTATTGACCTCATCTGGCCTGGTAAAATCCGTATTGCCAACCTATTGCCAGCCATCTTTGTGGCTATGGGACTTACATTCTTGCTGTAAATAAGTGTATATCATCTGAATTTCCTCAGTTAGGATATTAGTTATATTATATTTACTAAGCTATATTAGCTCTTTATTTGCTATAACTTACTACATCTTATGAGACCTATATTCTCTAACCGTTTCGCATTGATTTATATGTGAAACAGTAGGGAGTATAGGTCTTTTTTTGTTATAAAACTAGGTTATTAATATTTTGTATTATTCTTTTGAGTTCTCGTAAGATCTTTTTATATTTCTGATTATAAACTTATATTACAATCAGTTACGTTCCGAAATAGGTGACCAATAGAGTCAGACCAACAGTAGGATTTGACTGATATCTTAGAGAAATCTTTTACCGAAATCATTTATAGAATAATGTTATTCCACAATATACTCGTTTTACAGGTATATATTATTGAAATATACCTGTAAAACAGGTATAATCAAAGGAGAGATTCTATGATTATCGGCTTTAAAGATAAGGAGACAGAAAAGGTTTAATATATGGATAAGTTTATTCCTGCACCTACCATTAGTGAAATATTAAAAGAAGAGTTTATGGAGCCATTAGGGTTATCTGCGTATCGATTAGCTAAAGATATACATGTACCCGTTTCACGGATACAGGAGATTTTGAATGGGACACGAGCTATTTCAGCAGATACCTCTCTACGTTTAGCTAAATACTTTGGTGTTTCTGAAGGATATTTTTTGCGGTTGCAGATGGATGCGGATTTACGTATAGCAAAGCTTAGTGCAGGGATGGAGGATGTACTAAACTCTATTGATCATTGCAATGCATTAGAACCTGTGGACTGTCAATGAGATATTGATAATTTTCGATATATTTGGTACACTTAGTTTATAAATATGTGGTTATAACATTATGTATTACTATAAGGAGACGCTATGTTATTCGTTGAATATCCTAAATGCACAACATGCAAAAAAGCAAAGAAATTCTTAGATGATCATAATATTAAATACACAGATCGTGATATTAAATCTGAAAACCCTACAGCAGAAGAAATCGCAGCTTGGTATCCACAATCTGGTAAAGATTTGAAAGCATTCTTTAATACATCTGGTATGATTTATCGTGAACAACAATTGAAGGATAAATTGCCAAACCTTAGTGAAGAAGAAAAACTAGCTTTATTAGCATCCAATGGTATGCTTGTAAAACGTCCTATCTTGGTTCTTGAAGACAAAGTTCTAGTGGGCTTTAAAGAAGCAGAATGGATTGAGGCGTTGAAGCTCTAATTTTATAACTTGGGTCAAAGCCCCTATCTCTAAAAGCCTCCAAAGCGAGCTAAGTCATTTTTAGAGATAGGGGCTTTTCTTTTTATATGAAATTAGCATCTTCAACTAGGGCCTATTGAAGAGTTTCCAAAGCGAGCTAAGTCGTTTTTAGGGATCTGTTTTTTCTATATCTAATAAAGAAATAAGAGCTTTCAACTAGAGCTTTAAAGGGAGAGGTCATTTTTATGGATTTACTCTTTTCCTATTTTGTAATAGAAATGCAGTTCTTTATTATTTATCAAAAAAATTAATTTGTATATAGCTTGTATGTTTTGTATAATATTTACATTGTAGATATACCCCTATAGGTACATAGAGGTTACATTACCTCAGGTATATAAAGTTTACATTACCACAGGTACAAAGCGTTTTAAATTACCTTAGGTGCAAAGTGTTTTAAATTACTTTAGGCACAGAGAGTTTCAAATTGCTTAAGGTATAAAGAGTTTTGAATTATTATTGTGTTGTTTTGTGTTTCCGGAGTAAGTAAGGCCGGTTCTAGTGTATAGAGAGGTCCATATGAAGTTTTTACAGTCTTTATCAGCGCAGGTGTCGTTATTTACGCAAGGTGCTATTTTAGTATTAGGCGTTGTATTTATTCTTTTGGATGTGATTACAGAGTCATTAAATCCCGTTATAGATTTAGCGTGGGTAACGGTTCTAGTTTGTGGTTTACCACTATTTATTAACAGTGTTCAAAGTATTTGGGAGCGTTTAGAGATCCATGCTAATTTCCTCATTGTAGTGGCTATGGTGGCTCTCATTTCCATTGGCGATTATCATACGGCGGCCTATGTGGGCCTCATTGTACAGGCTGGTTTCTTCTTGGAGCAGCTTATTACGGGTGAGTCACATTACACTGTAGATAATGATATGCTTCCTATGATGCCATCTCAACTGGTGGCATTGCGTCAGGGTATTAACAATTATTCGTCCGTCATTGTTGTAGCTGTATTGCTATTGTCTATGGGTTCCTTTGCATTGACACAGGATTTCATACATACTGTAACCTTGTTATTGGTGCTATGCCCATGTTCTTTGGAACTTATTTTAGTAGCGCTCATGATGGGATCTCTTGTGGATGACGCATCTCCTGTATCGGAGCTTTCAAAAGTAACAAAGCAGTCTCATTTAGGTCTACTCATCGTGTCCATTGTGTTCCACATTGCCATCATCGGTGCTGGTGTATTTGGTCTCATCGATCCTGTTACGGCCGTTGCATTGCACGGTTTGGCACGACTTGGTCTTGTGTATAATTTGAAAGTTCTTAATAGTTCTTTATGTATTGCATAATATAAAAAATCCCCTAGTAATCATATGTTACTAGGGAATTTTTATGTTCATACAACAGTTAGTTGTAGATTATTCTTTTGCTTGGGATTTGTCACCAAGTGTGAGAAGTAGGAATACGATAGCGAGGATACATGCACCAACGAGGGCCACGAAGCCGCCATCCCAACCATAAAGGTCAACCATGAGACCCATGAACGCACCAGCACCAGCGGAACCGATGAGGTAACCAAGAAGGCCTGTAAGACCAGTTGCACCACCTGTTGCTACACGTGGTACCATGTCGGCTGCTTGAAGGCCAATCATCATAACTGGACCGTAGATGAGGAAGCCAATAGCGATAAGTGCTAAGTTATCGATAAGGATGTTGCCTGCTGGGTTGAACCAGTAAACAAGGATTGCCAAGATAACGAATAGCATGAAGCAGATGGTAGCTGGAGCACGACGGCCGCGGAATACGCGGTCACTCAAATAGCCGCTTACGAGCATGCCTGGAATACCAGCCCATTCGTATAAGAAGTAAGCCCAACGGGAACCTTCTTTTGTAAAGCCTTTCACAGCAGTCAAATACGTAGGCGCCCAGCTTACTACGCCGTAACGAATAAAGTATACAAAGATATTTGCGATTGCAAGATACCATAAGTATTTGTTATGCAAAATATATTTGTAGAAGATTTCTTTGAAAGTAGTTTTATTTTCATCTTTTACTTCAGTTGCTACTGTTTCGTGTTTATATTCCTCGATAGGTGGCAAGCCACAAGATTGAGGTGTATCTTTCAACAAGAAGAATGTAACTACAGCTAAAACGATAGAAATAAGAGCAGGGAAGAAGAAAATACTATGCCATGTACCAAATAGATAGATACCTAACGTAGCAAGAGGTGCGATAATACCGCCACCAAGATTGTGGGATACGTTCCACCAAGACCACCAAGCACCGCGTTCAGAACGGGAGAACCAAGTTACCATATTTTTCGCATATGGAGGATAGCCCATACCTTGGAACCAACCATTTAAGAAGGCGAGTACGCACATGATAGGAATACTGCTTAAAACACCAGGTAAGGTGCCGAATAATAACATAACTAAAGCACTGAGCAATAGACCTACTGTGGAGAAGTATTTTGGGTTAGAGCGGTCAGACGCATTACCCATGACAAATTTACTTATGCCGTACGCTACGGATAAGAGGGTCATGACAATACCAAGATCCGCTTTTGTGTAACCGTACTCAGCAATCATGTACGGAACAGCCAAACTAAAGTTTTGGCGGATCAAATAGAATGTAGCATAACCAATAAAAGTACCTGCAAAGACTTCTTTGCGAAGACGTTTGTAGGTGGAATCGATTTGCCCCTCTGGTAATCGTTCAATATGAGGAGCTGGAGAGAAAATCGACATCATCACACATCCTTTCTACAAAATGCCATTGTAATCATACCATGTATGACCAAAAGTCGACTATATTTTATTTTTAATTATGATAAATAGTTATTTTAACGCACCATTATGGGGCTAGCGCATAGGCTGTAGAACATTAAAATATCTTCTATTTAAAAATCCATTTGATTATCAAGATACATGAACGATGCGCCAGCCTTTAAGAAATCTGATGTAGGTATCGCCATGGGCGGTGTAGGAAGTGATATTGCTGTAGAAGCACCAGATATCGTTCTTGTAAAAGCCGCTCGTAAATGCGTATTTGAAGAGTAATTAAAATTCACCATGTAAGGTAATGTGTTTTCTGTAATCGGCATTTTTCCGTATTCCTCTTGAACGAGTGTTACTAACTCATTGAGTACATCTTGGTTCGTAATGACTATGAAATGTGTCAATTGTGTATTACCGCCAGATGGAGCACGGCGACCAGCGTCGAGGACTTGATCAATGAGTTCTCGAGATAATTGATCCGCTTTAAACTTACGCGTACTATGACGAGTTTTAATACATTCTAAGGTATTCATATAGTCCTCCTATTATTAATCCGCTTTATATAGTATTTCTTTTATTATACTATATGACATAAATCTAGAAAGAAATTTAGAATGAGATTTAGAAAAATCTCTAGAAGGGATATGCTAAACGTCTTGAAGAAGCGATGTCCGCATGTGGTATTGAATTCTAATATAAAAAAATTTTATTAATAGGTTCACAGTTTTATGGTGTGATTTCTGCCCATAAATTCTATAGATGTACTCATTTTTTTAATAAAAAAGAAAAAATATATTAATTAATTGACAAATTTAAAAATATCTGAACAAAGTAGGTTTTTTACGTTGAGTGCTTGCTGTAGAATTGTGTACAATTAATTTGTAGATTATTGTGTGCATATGGAGGTAGAATATGGCAGAAATTGGCGTACTCGAAGGTTACAAACATAAAGAAGACGTACCTGATGTGGAGTACATGAAACTAGAAAACCAATTGAGCTTCCCACTTTATGTAGTGGCGAAGGAAATTGTTAATGCATATCGCAGTCACTTAGATCCGTTAAATTTGACATATACTCAATACATCGTAATGATGGCATTGTGGCAATATGGTGATTTGTCCGTTAAAGAACTAGGCCAAGTATTGCGCCTTGATTCTGGTACATTAACACCACTTTTAAAGAAATTAGAAGCAAAAGCATTCTTAAAGCGTAAACGCAGCCGCCAAGATGAACGGGTAGTAATGGTAACCCTTACTGATACAGGTAAAGCATTACGTGATGAAGCAGTTCATATACCACGTCGCTTGTCTGAAGCTGCAGGCCCAATCTTTGATGTTGAAGAAACGCGTCAATTGCGTGCATTGCTTAACAAATTGTTAGAAGCAATCGATAACGCAAATGCTAGAACAGTAGAAAATAGTAAGCGCTAATTTAGTTTACTCTAGTAAAATCTCATATGCATACATTCTGTAATTTAATATATCTAATATTTTCATAAAATATGATATACTATACATATAGCGTATTGTACTGAGGTCATGTGAGAGCATGACCTGTCGTGAGATGCCGAAAGGCAAAAAGGAGAGCATTATGAATAAAAATTTATTAGGTGCATTTGTATTAGCCGGTACATTATTAGTTGGTGGCGTTGCTAATGCAGCAAACTGGAATGGTTTAGCTAACTATCCAGAGGTTCCAAACAGTGCAAATGGTTCTGAAACATACTTCTTCGATAAAGCATCCCAATTCAGTGGTATTGATAGTAGCCGTAACTATGTATTCGGCATCAATGTAGTGAACATGCATAATAACCAATATGGTGAAGCTACATTGTTCAAATACATTGTTCATCCAAGTTTGCATACTGTATATCGTTTCGCTCCAGATGGTCAAGCGTACCAAATCACTCCTGGTTCTAATGAATACAATATGTTCTTGGCTGCTTGGAAAGAAGTATACGGTACTGACTTCTCTTTCCCAGCTTTATAATTTGATGGCGCAAGCCGTAATAATTACATAACTATTGCTGGTGAAAGCTCCTTTGGGCTTTCACCAGTGTTGTTTATGGAGGTTTCCTATGTCTAAATCTGAATTTGCTCAAGCTTATACGGAGCGCATGTTCCCTGATATTGCGGCCCCTGCAGGTTATATTGATCCTGAGTTTGAAGTTTTATTTGATAATTTTGCATTCGATGAAGTTATCACTGAAGAGGGGCGTAATGTGCCTGCCAAGGATCGCTTCTTGGCTATCCTTGCTACATTAGTAGGGGCATCTGCTGTGGATGAATATGCGTTGATGCTACCTGCAGCACTTAACTTTGGCTTGATTCCCGATGAAGTAATCGAGCTTATTTATCAAGCTGTGCCATATCTTGGCATTGGTCGTGTGCGTCCATTCTTTAAGGTTACAAATAAGATTTTTGACTATCGAGGGGAAACTGTTGCGGATCCATCTCGCAGTACAATTACTGCTGCATCTCGTCTTGAAAAGGGCGTAGAAAAACAGGTGGAAATCTTTGGTGAATCTGTGCGTCATTCTTACGAAGAAGGCCCTGAAGATACACGTCACATCAAAAAGTGGCTTGCTAATATGTTTGGCGACTATTACACGCGTAAAGGCTTGAGTGTGGCTCACCGTGAAATGATTACCTTCTGCTTCTTGGCAGCTCAAGGTGGCTGTGAACCTCAATTAAAGGCTCACGTAGAAGGCAACTTGAACGTAGGCAACAGTAAACAATATTTGATTAATATCGCATCTCAATGCGTGCCGTACATCGGCTATCCACGTACATTAAATGCCCTTCGTTGCATTCAAGACGGCTACACCGCATGGGAAGCTAAACAATAAAGGAGTTTTATGTTTGATTTAAATCCGATACAGATATTAGCTAGTATTCCTGCTATTATCATCATTTTTTCTATCTTTGGATATGCAGAGGCCAAAGTAGCTACCTGGTTTGGCGATCCAACACCTCGGATGGCGGGGCGCCTCACATTATCTCCTTTGGCACACCTTGATTTAATAGGTACTATCTGTATCATTCTAGTTGGCTTTGGCTGGCCTAAAGGGATGGCTATTAATCCATCTTATTTTAAAGACCCACGCCGTGATATGAGCCTACTTGCTTTTGCAGGTCCTATAGCAGGCCTGATTACAGGGTTCGTATTTACTTTCATATACGTACTTTTGGGTAATTTGAATCTTATGCAGTCCCCGGGTTTACCGATGGTTATGCAATACATTATTTTGTATAGCATCGGCCTTTCTATTTTCTGCTTAATTCCATTCCCACCATTACCTGGTTTTAATATCATTTTGCCGTGGCTACCGACAGAATGGCAAATTAAATATTACCAATTAGGGATGATTAACTTGATCTTCTTTATCATCCTTATTAATACACCGATTATTTCTATGGTAATCCGCCCATTACAACAAACAATTTTCAAAATTTACTTTGCAATCATTGGGACGATTTTATAAATATATTTGGTGAAAGCCTCTACTATATAGGTGATAAATCTATGGTAGAGGCTTTTTTGTGTTATAAGTATGAACAAAATTATAGTTATATTTATATTAAAAACTATCGATATAGCTTTTAGGATATGATATACTAAGTATAGAAATCGTAAATTTTCGATATATTAATATGACAGTATATTTTAGATACTATTGATAGGGGCAATTGGGCCAGTACATCGATATGTAAATCAATACACTGCATCGATACGTCAATCGATATATTAAGTCGGTACGTAAATCGATATATTAAATTGATATAGTATATAGATATTCAAGTGAATAGAAGAGGAATACATATGGATTTTGAAGAAAATCAAGTGCCAGAGGCGATTCTGGACAAGCTTACAAAGGTGTGCACATGTCGTAGCATTACACGCAAAACGATTAAAGAAGCCATTTTAAATGGTGCTCATACATTTCCTGAGGTAAAAGAAGCAACTCGTGCTGGCACGGGCGCTTGCGGTGGTAAAGGCTGTGGCCCTCGCATCGTAAAGCTTTTAGCAGAAATGAAAGAGCAAGGTAAAATTTAAGGATAGGCAAAAGTTAAGTACAAGCAAAATTTAAGCGTAAGTTTGACCTTAACTTATATAAAGACTATTACTTGGAACCAATACGGTATGTATTTGTAGGTTTTGGGTAATAGTCTTTTTTGCGCTACCGATGCACTCTATATATTGGCGTTGTTGGGGTTGTCTTTATTATTTGATATACTATACATAATACTTTTTAAAGATTTTGGAGGTATATATGTTTCGACGTATCGTAGCAGCTACGATGATTGGCGCATTGGCGCTTACAACGGGCTGCGGTTTACATAACCCATTTACTTCTAAGGCGGAGCCTGTAACCTATGAATCTGTAGTACAGAGTGAGCTTTCACCAGAGGAAAAGGTGGACAAATTAGTAGCTAATATGTCTGACGCGGACAAGGTAGGCCAATTGTTGATGATTGGCATCCACGGCAAGACCTTGAACGATGATGCGAAGTTTATGCTCAATGAGTACCGCGTGGGCGGCATCATCTTGTTTGACCGCAATATGGAGTCCAAGGATCAAGTGAAATCGCTCATTACAGATATTAATAAAACTGGTAAAAGTACCGGTTTAACACCATTGTTTATCGGTATCGACCAAGAGGGTGGTGCCGTAGCACGCATGGAGGATCAGCTCATCAAGGTTCCTCCTGCAGAAGAATTAGGTAAAGAGTCTGTTGAACAAGCGGTATCCTTGGCAAAACAGTCTGGTACGGAACTAAAGGACTTGGGATTTAATATTAACTTTGCCCCTGTAGCAGACTTGGGTTTAACCTATGGACGTTCTTTTAGTACGAACCCTGATGAGGTTGTACGCTATGCCGGTGCTGTAGGTAAGGCCTATGACGAAGCGGGCTTGTGGTATTCCTACAAACATTTCCCAGGCATTGGTAAAACAGATGTAGACTTACATGCGGATACTAGTGTTGTGCCAGTGTCTAAAGAGACTTTATTGAATGAAGATACGAAGGTATTTGTAGACCTCATTAAGCAGTCTAAACCGAATACATATGCAATTATGGTGTCTCATGCCATGTATCCTCAAATCGATGCAGATCATCCATCTAGTCTGTCTAAAGCGATTATTACTGATTGGTTGCGCAAAGATATGGGCTATAACGGTGTTGTCGTAACAGACGATATGGACATGGGCGCTCTTGCAAAACACTACACCTTCGGCGATATGGCGGTTCAATCTATCTTGGCTGGTAGCGATATCTTGCTCGTATGCCATGAGTACGAACACATGCAAGAGGCGTATAATGGCCTTATGAAAGCTGTAAAAGATGGTCGTATCTCTAAAGAACGACTCGATGAATCTGTGAAACGAATCTTGCTTATGAAGATGAGCAGAGGTATGTAAGACTGAGATAATCTTGTATTCTACATTCTGTATAAAAATATATAGTGTATACATAAAGAACTATCAAGGATTTTAATAAACCGATAGAGAATTAATAAGTAAAGTGATTCTCTGTCGGTTTATTTTTTTGTATAGTTTGTTTTGTTAGGAGTGAATTATATGGCTCGCAGAATTATGTTGAACGGTACATCCTATTTTGGACAAGGGGCGATTCAGGAGATTGTGAACGAAATTAAGAATCGCCATTTCAAAAAAGCCCTCGTTACATCTACGCCAGATTTATTTGAATTTAAAGTGGCTACTAAGGTAACAGATTTACTTGATGCGGCAGGCATCGATTATGAAATTTATGACGGCATTAAGCCAAATCCTACTATCGAAAACGTAACGGCTGGCGTTGATGCTTGTAAAGCGGCTGGCGCTGATGTTATCGTTGCTGTTGGTGGCGGTAGCCCAATCGATACAAGTAAGGCGATTGCTACTATTATTACGAACCCTGAGTTTAGTGATGTGCGCAGCCTTGAAGGGTTAGCACCTACTAAGAATCCTTGCTTGCCAATCATCGCGGTGACTACTACATCTGGTACGGCTGCAGAGGTTACTATCAACTACGTTATTACAGATGTTGAAAAGAACCGCAAATTCGTTTGCGTTGACCCTCATGACATCCCAATCGTAGCTATCGTAGATCCTGATATGTCTGCGTCTATGCCGACAGGCCTTTGTGCGGCAACGGGTATGGATGCCCTCGTGCATGCCGTAGAAGGTTACATTACAAAAGGTGCGTGGGAACTTACGGATATGCTTCATTTGAAAGCTATTGAAATTATCGGTCGCTCCTTGCGTAGCGCCGTGGCTGGTGACTTCGCAGGTCGTGAAGCTATGTCCCTTGGTCAATATATTGCAGGTATGGGATTCTCCAACGTAGGCCTCGGCATTGTTCACTCCATGGCACATCCATTGAGTGCTGTATACGATATCCCTCATGGCAAGGCGTGTGCAATGCTTTTAACAGCAGTATTGAAATTCAATGCTCCTGCAACAGGCGAAAAATATCGTGAAATCGCTCGCGTTATGGGCGTTCCTGATGTAGATGAAATGGATCAAGAAACATATCGTCAAGCAGCTATTGATGTAATCCAAAAATTAGCTGATGATGTTGGCATTCCTAAATCCCTTAGCGAAGCAGGCGTGAAACGTGAAGATATTCCATTCCTCGCTGAATCTGCTTTCAACGATGCATGTACACCTGGTAACCCACGAGATGCATCTATGGAAGAAATTATTGGTATCTATGAATCCATATTCTAAGGAAGTAAGAGCTTGATGATATATAGTATTTTATGGCTTGAATGATTTAAGACTATAACATCATATTGATGCATGATTTGTAGGTCTAAATAATTTCTTGGTCTAAATGATGCTGAGCTCTGGCCCTAAGAACTTTACATCTTTAGTGTCTTTACATATTTCAGATGCCTCCGAATATGTAAAGATAATACATTTACACACTTGCTTAACAAAACTAGCCGTCTCATTGTAGAGGTGGCTAGTTTTGCGTTTGTATCGTTGTTTTCTAATTAGATAACTGACGTTGTATGTAATCGTTTCTTGAAAATGATGGTTTACATAAGTATACTAAGGATATGAATACATAGTTTATGCACGAGTGTTTAAATTTTGGCTAATGCTAAGGAGGAATGGTATGAGACTATGGAAATTTAATAAGCGCAGTTCTACCTTAGCAGATATGTCCATGAATCGTATGTTGTTAACAGAGCTCATTGCAAAGGGCGCTCTTGTGGGCGTGATTGCAGGCTTTTGTGGTGCTACGTACCGTTATTTAATCCTTGAGTCAGAGCATATTCGTTGGCATTTGATGGACGGCATTACCATGGAATGGGCCATAGGCTGGCTTATAGTGATGGTCATCTTTGCCTTTATCGTCGACAGATTGCTCGCATGGGCCCCATTATCGGGGGGCTCTGGTATTCCTCAAATCGAAGGAGAAATGCTGGGCCTATTTGATATGAAACCGTATCGGACGTTGGCTTCTAAGATGATTGGTGGCGTATTGACTGGTTTTGCAGGCTTTTCTGTAGGCCGTGAAGGACCAGCCGTACAAATCGGCGGCTCTGCCGGTAAAATTGTATCCTATTGGATGAATTCAGGGCTGCGTGAGCAGCGCATCTTGACTTCTGCTGGCGCAGGGGCGGGCTTAACGGCTGCCTTTAGTGCACCTGTATCGGGGGCGATGTTCGTCTTTGAAGAGGTCCATAAAAGTTTTTATCCTTACCTCGTTGTGCCAACCTTTGTGGCCACATTAATTTCTAACTATATTACAGTTAGTATCTTTGGTCTCGACCCAGCTCTTGGGTTTTCAGTAACCTCAGGGGTTCCTCTTGAGTACTTTCCTGTACTACTTATTGTGGGCGTTATCATGGGGCTCTGTGGGGTGCTCTTCTGTCGCATGATCTTTGCGTTCAAGAAATTCTTTGAGTGGCTTAAATGCTCTCGGTTCTTGAAATTAGCCCTCACCTTTGTGACTGTGGCCGTCATCGGCTATGACTCGCAACTTCTTTTAGGTGGTGGCAATGATCTGGTAGGACAGCTAGCCTTTCAATCGCATGGCGTATTGCTCTTGGGTGGCATCGTACTAGGTAAGATTTTACTTACCACCTTCTGCTATGGCAGTGGTGCGCAAGGCGGCATATTCTTGCCCATGCTCGTTATTGGGGCCTCTGCAGGTGCCTTTTGTGAAAGCGTACTTTCAACGTTAGGCCTCATTTCTCCTGATTTTGTACCTCAATTCGTCATCTGTGCCATGGGTGGTATGCTAGCAGCTGCGATGCGAACCCCAATTTTGGCGATTCTACTCGTTCTTGAAATGACGAATAGTTTTTCTAATATTTACGCTATCGGTATCGTTACATTGGTGGCCTATCTTGTGGCAGATCTTTTAAAAGAGCCGCCAATTTACGATTCCTTATTGCAAGCCATGAGTGGGCAAAGCAATCTAGAAGCTGTACAAACATTCTTCCAAACGAAGGTGCCTGTAGTGGCAAACTATACAGATGTACAACTACAAGACTTGGCATTGCCAGAGGGGACACTGATCGTAAGTATTCGTCGCAATGGAACATACATTGTACCCCTTGGAGATGTAAAACTCGAACCAGGTGATGAGCTACAAGTCTCTTGTGAACGAGGACGATTAAAAGCAGCGAAAGACTTTTTCCAATCGAATTAGTTATAGCAAAGAGATATCTTCAATCTAAGTAAAGGGAGGCCTTATTATGCTGGATAACATTATAGTATTTTATATATTCTTTACCATAGTTGGCTTTTTAGCGGCTATGCTAGGCACCATCATCGGTGCCGGAGGGGGCCTTGTATTCGTTCCTCTCTTCATGTACTGGTTCCCGGAGTGGTCCCCATCTATGATTGTAGGGACATCGCTCTTTTCTGTTATGTGTAATGCTATTTCTGGCTCTATTGCATATATTAAACAGAAAAAGGTTCTTATCAGTGCCGCTATTGTATTTAGTTTAGCGACTTTACCAGGTGCTATCTTAGGGGCTCAAATGTCTGGTTGGTTTTCTGGACAGGGTTTTATGTTTGCCTTTGGGTGCTTTATGCTATGCGCTTCAGGTTTGATTGGATTTAAGAACTTCAAAAAAGGGGAGCGGAAGGAAGAAAGCCTTACCCTTGATCAGTTAACGTATAGCAAGCCTATTGGTATTAGCATTAGCTTTTTTGTAGGTTTTATCTCCAGTATCTTTGGTATTGGTGGTGGCCTTATCCATGTGCCGGCCTTAATTTATCTGATGGGATTCCCTACCCATATGGCTACAGCTACAAGCCAATCCATCCTTGCTGTATCTACAATGATAGGTGTTATAACGCATTTATTGGAAAATCATATCGTATTTAGTATTGCTATCCCTACTAGTATTGGTGCTATCTTTGGTGCCCAAGCAGGTGCGCGCATTGCAAAACGTCTGAAAGCAAAATCTATTCTTGCTCTTATGAGCGTGGCAGTCTTTGCACTAGCTGTACGTCTTATTCTTAAGTCTGGTATTTTGGGATAATATGGCTTCTCTGATCATCAATAGAAATTTGAATACTATACTTCTTATGTTCTAGTTAGTATGAACCGATAGATTTGATATGTTTACTATAAGCCCTCTAGTGGTTGCTCGAAAGAGTTATATCACTAGAGGGCTTTTTATGTGAAAGTGAACGATTATTAGTAGGGAAATCTAAAAGTTATGATTAAAAGTCATACTTAAATATAAATGAGAACGATAAAATTAAAATAAATGGAAATATACAGTTTTATGTATAATTTATGTAAACTATTTCCTATAGAATTATATACACGATACATCAAGTTTTATGGGCAATTTGGCGTTTATTTATTATAGAGTTCTTTAATTACTAAGTAAACAAAATAGTTTTATTTTAATATGTGAAAAAATGAGTACATGATAATGCCACTGAGATGCACTTTCAAGTAAAGAAATAAAAAAGCGATGCATATCGAGAATTATTAGGAGACATATAATTTATGCATAATTATAGTAGTGAGAATGAGAACGGCGTATACTAAATATAAGACAAATTCCTTAAGAGAGGATAGGAGGATATACAAGTGAGTACGCTTATAAAAGATTATGAACGTTTTGTCAAGGAGGCAAAAGAGATTTGCAAAGATCGTGTCTATACTGATCATTTACGTCGTTATGCATATGGTGTTGACGCGTCCTGTTATAGCTATTTACCAAAGGTTGTTGTAAAGGCTGAGGATGAACGTGAAGTAAGACGCCTTATTCGTTTGTGCCAACAATGTGGTACACCATTTACATTCCGTGCAGCTGGTTCTTCTTTGTCTGGTCAATGTTCCAGTGAAGACGTGCTTATCGTATGTAATGATGGCTTCAAAAAAATGGAAGTTATCGACGATGGCAAAGCTTTAAAATGCGAATGTGGTGTTATCGGTTCCGATGCGAATGATTTATTGAAACCATATAACCGCAAAATCGGTCCAGATCCTGCTACACTTGCAACAGCATTAGTAGGCGGTATTTTGAACAATAACTCCTCTGGTATGTGCTGTGGTACGGCTCAAAACTCCTATAAAACAATCCGTTCCATCCGCGTTGTATTACTAGATGGTACTGTTCTTGATACATCCGACAAAAAATCTATTGAACAATTCCTTCGTGAAAAACCTCAAATGGTTGAAGATATCTTGCAATTGCGCAAAGAAATCTTGGCTGATGAAGAGTTGACTCATTTGATTCATCACAAATATAAAATCAAAAATACTACAGGCTATGGCTTGAACTCCCTTGTTGATTTCGAAGATATTATCGACATCATCAATCACTTGTTCATCGGTTCTGAAGGTACATTGGGCTTCGTATCTGAAATCGTGTACAACACTGTTGAAGACGTACCTCATAAAGGTTGCGGTCTCATGTTCTTCAGCACGTTGAACGATGCATCCCTTGCAGTTGTAGCACTTGCTAATATGGGCCGTGAAAAGGTTATCGCCGCAGAAATGATGGACTATCAGTCCTTGCGCGCCGTTCAAAGCCTTGAAAACGTACCTGAATTCGTTCGTGAGGTGCCTGAAGGTACAAGTGCAATCTTGTTCCAAACTGAAAGCTATTCCAAAGAAACTGTAGATGAAAACTTAGCTTTCATTAAAGAACAATTGAAAGATATCCCAACAGCTATCCCAAGCCTTTATTCTCAAGATCCTAAAGAATACGATTCCTGGTGGGCAATCCGTAAAGGTATCTTGCCTATCGTTGGTGGTCAACGTAGAAAAGGTACGACTGTTATTACCGAAGACGTTTGCTTCCAAATCGAAGACTTCACTAAAGGCATTGAAATGCTTACTGAATTATTCCACAAATACGATTTCGTTGATGGTGGTGTAATCTTCGGTCATGCGTTGTCCGGTAACGTTCACTTTAACATTACACCTGATTTCAGCGACCCTAAAGATACTAAGAACTTCGGCGATTTGGTTAAAGAAATGTCCGAACGCGTATCTGGTTTCGGTGGTTCTTTGAAAGCCGAACATGGTACAGGCCGCATGGTAGCACCGTTCGTTGAAATGGAATGGGGCAAAAAAGCGTACGAAATCAACCGTCGCATCAAAGCAATCTTTGACCCTGAACGTATCTTGAATCCAGATGTTATGATCACTGATGATCCAGATGTGTACAAGAAAAACCTTAAAGCTCAATGCGTTATCGACGATGCTTTCACAATCTGTATGGAATGCGGTTTCTGTGAAAAACATTGTCCAAGCCGTAATTTAACATTGACTCCTCGTCAACGTATCGCATTGTTGCGTGAAACTAAACGCCTTGAAAACGAAGGCAATTTCACATTGGCATCTGAACTTAGAAAAGGCTATGAATACTTCGGCGTAGATACTTGTGCTGCATGCTCCATGTGTAAAGGCCTTTGCCCTCTCAGCATCGATACTGCTCAAATTGCTTTATCCATGCGCCGCATCGACCCACCTGCACCAGAATTGGCTAAGAAAATCTACGATAACTTCTCTACAACACTTCAAATGTGTCGTGCTGGCGTAAGCCTTGAAGGCATTGCAGGTTCCATCATTACTCAAAAAGCGATTTCTAAGATTACTGAAGGTTTACATGGCGTAACAGGTGTTACACCATATGTTCCTAAAACAACTCCTAAAGCTAATCGCTACAAATTGAAAAACCGCATCAAACCAACTAACTTTGAAAAGGTTGTATACTTCAGTACATGTGCAAACCGTGCCTTCAAACCTAACCAAGGTTATGACGATGATCGCAGCTTGCAACAAGTTGTAGAAAGCCTCTGCAACAAGGCTCATATCGATATTATCTATCCAAAACATATCGAAAACCTCTGCTGTGGCTTGAGCTTTGAAAACTACGATGACGTTCATGAACGTGCTGTAAAAGACTTGCACGATGCATTGATGAAAGCATCTCAAAATGGTAAATATCCAATCGTGATCGACCATAGCGCATGCTTCAACCACGCTTTCAAACACATGCCAGACTTAGAAATCAACGATATTTCTGAATTCTTGTGCAAATACGTAGTACCTCATCTCGACATTGAAAAATGTGATGAACGTGTTATCGTACACAAACAATGTAAGATTAAATCTTTGAACAAATCTCAATATATTGAAGACTTGGCGCGCCTCTGCACAGACCATGTATTCAATATCAAATCCTTCGCATGCGATGGCTTTGCTGGTCAAAAAGGTTTCTTCACACCAGAACTTAACAAATCTGCTACGAAAGACCTTGCAGGTGAAATTGCTGAATACGGCGCAACACTAGGCGTAAGCTCCAGTTCTACATGTGAAATTGGTCTTGGTGAAAACGGTGGCATCCCATTTGTAGGTATTGCATTCCTATTAGACCGTTGCTCTAAAGCAAAAAAATAAGATTTATAACATTACCTACCATATAACGAAAAAGGACGAGTTGCGGCTCGTCCTTTTTTGTATATAGTTTTGGTATAATTGTAATGGTAATTAAAAAACTATGTGCTAGTTTTTAATGAATTATATGATAGTGCTCTATAATGTAATGATAGTAAATAGTCGATTATGTAATTGTATTAAATGGCTAATATAGAGGTATTGTATGAAATATATTCTATTATGTATGTGTTTGCTTAGTCTATTAGGTTGTGGCACAGATACTAATACCCAACAAGACACTAAACCTACAACAACAGCTAACGAACAAGCTAAAACAGAGCAAGATGCTCGTGTTATGGCCGCTAAGCAAGCTCTATCCTCTGGTGATTATGCGAAAGCCATCGAGGAGGCAACAGCTTCTATTAAGGATAATCCAAATAATGCAGACG
>CATWLR010000002.1:0-16562 GCA_958351665.1 Veillonella infantium
TTATTATCCGCTATCTTGACTCTGGTTACTTCCTTGATAAAGACGGCACAGCACCTACAGAATGGCAAAAAACTGCTGCTGAAACAACAGCTAAATTTGGCTATGATGTGAAAACATTGTTATAATATTGGATACTTCGATATAGTATAGTCATGAGGTGATAACACCTTGGATATTAAGACATGTAGAATTTTAAATGATAATAATATCTATTGTATGAATATTTTTAGGAGGCATATCATGACTGTATATAATTATTCCTTACTCAATAAAGCTGGTGAAGAGCAAAGCTTAAAAGATTTTGAAGGTAAAGTGCTGGTGATTGTTAATACGGCTAGCAAGTGTGGCTTTACTCATCAATATGAAGCCTTAGAGGCTCTTTATAAGAAATATAAAGATCAAGGATTAGAGATTATCGCTGTTCCATCTAACCAATTTGGGGAAGAAGAACCTGGTTCAAATAGTGAAATTCAATCATTCTGTAAGTTAAATTACGGTGTTACCTTCCCTGTGATGGGAAAAGCAGATGTGCGTGACGAAAGTGCAATAGAACTTTTCAAATATATGATTAAAGAACAACCGTTCCAAGGTTTCCCACCGAGTGATAAGACGGAAATGCTTACGGATTATCTTAATGGTATTGACCCTAATTATCTTAATGATGATGAAGTAAAGTGGAACTTTACTAAATTTGTCATAGACCGTCAAGGTAAGGTGGTAGGGCGCTTTGAGCCTGTTGTAAAACCGGCTGAAATGGAAACCTTCATCAAAGAACTGCTATAATTTAATCAAGGAAAAACCACACAGATCAGTTAAAACCATATCTTGAAACATAATAGACAGTAAAAAACTGCTTGAACTCATTGTACAAGCAGTTTTTATATAGCGTAGTTTTGGACGGCTGTAAAGCGTTGGCGGCCAAATTTGTGGTTGTTGATTTCATCCACTAGAATTTGTGCGAATGTAGCATATGAGATATAAGGTTTGCCTTCTTTGTTCAAGATAACATTTTCATTACCTAATACATAGTCATTAGATTCAGGTTAGTAAAGTTTGCTCCGTAGTTGTTAGTGTGTTCAGCTAATGACCTCATTATATAGAGGTGCAAATATTTTGAATAGTAGAATCATTTATGATAGGTACTATTAAAAAATGATAGACATGTGATATTTACTGATTAAAATTTTTTCAAAAAGTTTTGTACCCTAAAAAAAGATACTGTAAAAT
Source organism: Veillonella infantium (assembly GCA_958351665.1). Taxonomy (GTDB): domain Bacteria; phylum Bacillota; class Negativicutes; order Veillonellales; family Veillonellaceae; genus Veillonella; species Veillonella infantium_A. Next base: position 1,228 of record CATWLR010000002.1, read on the forward strand.
GCTTGCAATATGATAAATTTGTGATATGATTTGAACTACATTAGAAAGACATATTTCTAATCTTGAAATGAAAATAGTAGTTTAGCTATACATAGTTTAGCTTAGCTATAGAGGTTTAGCCTTGTTATAACTAGTTACTTAAGCTATATAGAGAAGGAGAATTACAATGGCAGAGCAACTCGTAAATGTTCATGATTTAGTGGGCCGCTGTCCTTTTGCAACGAGTCAAAAGTTATTAGCCGGCAAGTGGTCTTTATTGATCATGCATGAATTAGCCGAAGGACCTGTGCGTTTCCGTGAGTTAGAACGACGCTTACATCCTATTACTCAAGCTACATTAACAAGAGCGTTACGCCAATTAGAGGATGATGGTCTAGTACATCGTGAAGTTTATGGTACTATTCCGCCAAAGGTTGAGTACAGCCTTACTGAAGTGGGAGCGGGGTTTAAGACTGTTCTAGCATCCCTTGAAATATGGGGGAACCAATATATTGATTATATGAAAGCCGCTGGCCGCATGTAAGAAATGCCAGCGGCATTTCTGCCCTTATTATGATATACAGATGGGGGACAATATATTTGATAAGGCTTTAAAAAGCCTTTATATATGTCATGAAGAGCTATTTGTTTATGTCATGTATTAAGAAAAATATGGTATAATAAACAATACGAATGATATAAATTCTCAATAAATGAGAGGTATTGATAATAATGTTGAATGTTACTTTTTTAGCGCATAGCGGCTTCCTCGTAGATGACGGTAAGCGTTGCTATGTGTTTGATTATTATAAAGATCCTAATAATATAGTTTGGCAATTAGCTAAACGAGGTCGTGAGCTTTGGTTCTTTGTGAGCCACACTCATGGTGATCACTTTAATCCGTCTATTACGGAGTTTGATGGTCCTCAAACTCGTTATATTTGCCATCAAGATGTGCCATTAGAGGGCAAGGTAAAGAAATGTATTACCATGCGCTCTGGCCAAGATGCCACCCTTGATGATGTAGGCATTCATATGTATGGCAGCACTGATGAAGGCGGCTCTTTCTATGTAAAGACAAATACGGCAAATATCGACTCTGATTCTATCTTCCATGCAGGTGACCTCAACTGGTGGCATTGGCTTGGCGATACTCCGGAGAACAATGCTGATGCAAAACGCATGGCATGGCGTGAGTTTAAGGAATTAGACGGCTTATCTGTAGACGTGGCGATGTTCCCTGTGGACAATCGTCTAGAAGATGCTATGGAGTGGGGCAGTATTGAGTTCTTGCGCCGAGTAGAGGTAAAAAAAGCCTTTATTCCTATGCATCTAAATGGTCCATTATGGACACCATCCGTGTATTTTAAAGCACTCTTTGGCGATGTTCCTGTATGGGAGCCTCAAAAAGAAGGCGATGAATGCACATTCTAAATCTACTTTCACAGTTTGTAGTTTGTGAAAGTCCGTGCCCCTTGAGGTCACTACGTTATATGGGGAGAGTCTATATACGTAATTCAGTAAGTTAGGATCAAGTGATGATGAAAACTAAACCAGTGGCAACCACCCTATTGGTTGTCATGGCTATTATATTTTTAATTTCATATCCACAACGGCAAGATATGTTTTGGGCGTTTATCATGCATGTATCTGGGGCGGCTATGATCGGTGGCTTGGCGGATTGGTATGCGGTAACGGCACTTTTTACAAAGCCCTTAGGCATTCCTTTTAAGACGGCCATTTTACCGCGCAGCAAGGAACGACTCATACAAATGGGGCGAACCATGCTTAGCGAAGAGTTGTTGCGCGTGCCACAGATGTATTATGCTATAAAAAAAGAACGCGTCATGGTCCGTATTATCGAATATGGCATGAGTGATGTAGGACAAGGTCAGATTAAAGAAATCTTGTACGGTGTAGGTAATCAAGTCTTATCCCATATAGATATTGAGCCTATGCGTCAAGAAATCAACAAGGCTGTTTATAAAGGTGTTACGAACTGGAAGGCGACACCTCTCGTTATCTTGTTTGGACGCTGCATGTTAGAGCGCCAAACAGCAAGTGTTTTCTGGCTCTACTTTAATCGTACATGTCAGCGTGTTATCGCATCAAATCAGGTATATCCTTATTTGTATCGCGTTATGCTGGATATTATGAAAACCTATACGAAGGATTCTTTCTTCCGCGAATTGGCCATTGCCTTTGGTGGCGATGGGCTTTCACCAGAACGATTGGTGGAAACGGTGCAGAAAAAGGCCGTTCAATTCCTTAAGGAAAACGAGTCCATAGATTCTGCGCTAGGTCGCTACGTATGGGGCCAAGCGATTCGATTCTTCAATAATTTGGAAACTAATAAGGAATGGCAAGCATTTATCGAAGAACATAAAGACCAATGGATCCGAATGGTTCTCGAAGAATGGGAGGGCAAGCTCATCGACGGCGATACGGTGGATTGGAATCGCCTCATGGATATCGTTATCGATCGCTTTAATGTGCTCGGCACAGAAATCTTGCTGAACCCAGATAAGCAGGCGCCATTTGAACGGTTCTTCTTGCTTCGCAGTATTCCGTGGTTACAAAAATTAAATCCACTCATCGATAGAGTAGTAGGACAGGAATTGTCTCGCTATTCACCAGATGAAATCACCCAAATCGTGCGAGGTAAAATGTACTACGACCTCCAAATGGTTCGTATTAATGGTTCTCTTGTAGGGGCTGTCCTAGGCGGCATCTTCTACGGCTTGACCATTTTTGTAGAGGGGGTGCTCAAATGATTAGATATTTGAAATCCCTCACCTTGCGGCAACGTGCTAATGGAATTCTTGGTTTGACTGCTCTATTGTACTGTTTTGCTTTCGTAGGTCAATTTTTCTTTGGTTCTGAAAGCTGGTACCAGCCACTTTACTGGGCTGTGCAGTCTGCCCTTATCGGCAGCGTGGCGGACTGGTTTGCCGTAACTGCTTTGTTCCGTAAGCCATTAGGTTTTCCATACCATACGGCGCTCATTCCAAGAAATAAAGATCGCCTTATCAATGGTGTTATTAAGCTAGTTGAGACAAAGATGCTTACCAAGGATCGTTGCAAGGTATTGTTAAATAATGTGCAATTTGTACCATTATTTGAAAAATTCTTGCTATCACCTGAAGGGCAACGAGCAGCGCGTCTCGTTATTCATCAAGGTTTGCATCTATTATGGAAATCTCAAACGAGCGAGGAATGGGCTCAATGGGGGGCAAAACGCATTCGTGGTTTGTTAGAAAAACATTCCCTTGTGCCTGTGTTAAAACACGTATTACTCGACTTATGTGAACATAATCGCTACGAAGGCATGGTTGTACAAGTGTTGAACGTAGTTCAAGAACGTATTAACCATCCGGCTATGGTGACATGGCTTACGGCGGTTGTGGCAGAAGAGGCTCATAAGAAAAAGAGAAAAGGCTTCTGGTCTGATTTCCTCATCTCCATGTCTGAAGCGACTGATGTGGTGAACTATCATGAGTTAGCACAGGCTATCGTTCAAGAGGCTTATGCTATGCTTGAAAACTGGAAGCGACCAAATAGTCCTGAACGGACTGCATGGCTTCGCCAATGGGTAGATCCAATTCGCCATATAGAAGAAAACCGCGAGGTTTGTGATGCTCTCGATGAAGCGTGGGAACGTTGGATTCGTGAACAAGACTGGGAATCTGTTATTGAAAACCATTTATGCCCGTATGTAGAAGAACTATTGCTTGTAGGGGATGAAAATGGGGAAACACCAGCTCAAGTATTAGTTAATATCGCCCTTGAATTGTGGACTGTATACGGTCAATCTGAAGACCTTAGAAACCGTATTGAAGTTACATTACACGATATAGGAATCTATGTCCTTGAACAAGGCTACGACCTCATTGAAACCATCATACGCCAAGTGCTCGGCGGCCTTAGCACAGAGAAGTTTATTTACTTCATCGAATCTAAGGTTGAGGATGACCTCAGCTGGATTCGTATCAACGGTGCCATCGTTGGTGCTGTAGCGGGTCTTGTTGTATGGACCTTCCTAGAATACGTTTATATGCCGCTATGGCAACAATTCATAGGCTAAACAATTCAAGGTTAAATACTATAAACGCTACATAATACAAAAACGCTACATAATACAAAAAACGCTAGCAACGAGACGATGTCTCTGTGCTAGCGTTTTGTTATATGTATGTAAGCTTTAGCTTATTCTTCAATTCTATTGTATGGCAATCGAACTGTAAATGTAGTTCTTACTTGTGGCTCACTGGTGGCCGTTACTGTGCCGTGGTGCAAGTTAATAACTTTATTTACAAAGTACAGGCCAAGGCCGATACCGTGGTTGGATTTCTTGTTCCGAGATTGCTCTGTTTGATACATTCGATCCCAAATATGCTCGAGGTTTTCCGGCTCGATACCGATGCCGTTATCTGTTACCGTGATAATCAGTTCACCACCTGCAAGCTTAGCTGAAATGTCTATAGTAGAGTTCGTAAACTTGATAGCATTGTCAACTAAGTTTGTAATGGCACGACGCAAGGATACTTCATGAGCGACGATACGCATATTAGGTTGAATGGTGGATGTAATGGAAATCCTTTTTTCTGTATTTTCTGCACAGAGCCGTGTATAGTCATGTACCATGTTCGTTAACATCAACGACACATCTACAGGCGATAAGTTAAGGTCATGAGCATTTTCAAGGCGTGCTACATCGAGCAGTTGGCTTACGAGGTTTGTCATAAACTTGGCTTGTTCCAAGATATGTGTCAGACCTTCACGTAAATCATCCTCTGTACGACCGTATTTTAAAGCAAACTCACTTTCGGCTTTAATAACCGCAATCGGTGTGCGTAATTCGTGGGATACGTCAGAACTAAATTGCTTCTCCCGATTGGAAGAGTCTTCAAGGCCTGAAAGCATGCGGTTAAATGTGGTAGTAAGCTCGTATATTTCATCCCGTGCTGTACGGGATGGAATATCAATACGGCGACTTAAGTCATTATTCTTACCGATAACTTTAGCTGTTTTCGTCAAGGTTCGGACCGGCTTGAGACCTTTCTTGATGAATAGATAACCGCCTAATGATGAAATCAACAAGAATATGATATCACCTAATAATAAACTATATAAAAGGTTTTCTGTTTTTTTAGAGGCCGTTTTTACCTTTGTAACGGCGCGCAAAATACCACGATAATTCGGTTCGTTAACCGGCGTATCGTAGTAGTAGAAGGTGTCATCACCAACAGCGATTTCTCCAACCTGGCCCAAGGAAAGGACTGTTTGATTAGGGAAACCATCCGGTAAGGCGCCTTTAATAATATAGCCGTCTTGGGTGGAGACGAAGAAGAATGTATTATCTTGGTACGGTTTAAACTTGCGAATATCCGTAGCCATAATCATCGCTTGCTGCTGCAAGCGTTCTCGTACTTCCTTGTTATCGGATTCATGGGTGTATGCGTAAATCCATGCAGAAGCAACCATCAAAATGATAAGCAAGAAGATGGTATACCAAGACATGATTTTAAAAGTTAGGGGCAGCCGATTAAATAAATCGGTAGCTGCCCCAGACATGGTATCTAGATCTCGGTGAGGATCATTAGTTTTCTGTTTTGAGGACATACCCTACTCCACGAACTGTTTGAATGAGTTTTACATTCTCGTCAGTATCGATCTTTTTACGTAAATCTTTGATGTATACATCGATAAGATTAGAGTAGCTTTCATAATCGTATTCCCAAACGTGATCAAGAATTTGTTGACGGGATAATACGATGTTTTCGTTACTTGCTAAATAGTATAAGAGGTCGAATTCTTTTGCAGTCAATGTGATTGTTTCGCCGTCCCGTTTAACAGTACGTTGAGGCACATTGATAGTAAGAGGACCAACATGGATATCATTTTGTGCATGACGTGCGTTACGGCGAGCCAATGCATAGATACGAGCAGTTAACTCTTCAAGATCAAATGGTTTTACAAGGTAATCATCAGCACCTGTGTTGAGACCTGTAACTTTATCTTGTAAGGAATCTTTTGCAGTTAAAAGCAATACAGGTGTTGTATTGCCATCGTTACGCATTTGAGCAAGAGCACTAATACCATCGAGGATTGGCATCATGATATCCATAACGATAACGTCATAGCTGGATGTGTTTACATAATCAATCGCTTGTTGACCGTTGAAGCATGTATCAACCGTCATATTCTCTGCACGTAAATATTTGGCGGTAATGCCATTCAGCATTTCTTCGTCTTCTACAAGTAAAATTTTCATTCTCTGTTCTCCTTATGTATGAGTTAAAAATATAGCTCTCCAACTACATTAATATAGTCATTATATATATAAGCTTTCTTTTTTGTGAAAGCCAGAACACCATATAAGGGTGACTATATATATAATATTATATAACTTATTTATCTATTATCATACCTTATACAACAGGAATGAGCAAAAGATGAATGTATATGCGAGTTTATAAGCGCCTTCTTCATGTTTTTAAAGCCAAAAGACGGGAAAAACTTGAAACTTAATGAATTCTGCTAATGAATGAAGATGAACTATATCGAAGATTGCCGTATGCGCATAGATAGACCTGATTTTACCAATTTTGGCGAGTGTGAAAGAAATCACTAGAAAAACTTGTGATAATAATTATCAGAGAGATAAATACCAATGATAGTCGTAGAAATTTAATGATTTTCGATAGTTAAAATCGAGGTAGTTTTGGTAGGAATTTAATGGATATTAATTATTATGAATGATTTCGATATTGAATAAACACAGTATTTATAGGGCTAGTTGATGTATTGTAAGAAATAAAAATATACAAAAATTTCGGAACCGAATTACTTTCGTAATATCCTTAACTTCTTGTATGAAATATTCATAAATCTATTTTAAATGTTCATAAGTAAACAAGAAAAACACTAAGTGAAATAGGTTATCAATTAGATTAATCGAAATTAATTATGCATAATAGGGTTTAGACATCATACAAAATGCTCTCTATAATTATAGGTAAAGAAATAAGAAGAATCGCATAAGTATGAGGTTTTTCTTGAAAGAAAAAATGATTAGGTTATCAAAAATTTTTATAAGTTTTTGAAATGAGATAGTCTAACAAGTTTTCTTATTAATAGGTAGTTATGAGGAGGTCATTATGGAACAGTTTGATGTTCTAGTAGTAGGTAGCGGTGGCGCTGGTCAACGCGCGGCTCTTGAAGTTGGTCGTCGCAAAGGCTTAAATGTAGCTCTTATTACTAAAATTTTCCCAACCCGCTCTGCAACAGCAATGGCGCAAGGCGGTGTAAATGCTTGTTTGAATAACGTAGCAGCTGAAGACACAATCGAAACACATACTTTCGACACAGTAAAAGGTTCTGACTATCTTGGCGACCAAGATGCGATCGAATTCTTCTGCTCTCGTTGTCCAGAAGGCGTACTTGAAATGGACCACATGGGTGCTCCATTCTCTCGTACAGAGCAAAATAAAATTGCTCAACGTAACTTTGGTGGTCAATCTTATCCACGTACTTGCTACTCTGCGGATAAAACTGGTCACATAATTTTGCATACTACTTATGAACAATGCTTGAAAGAAGGCGTACACTTCTTACAAGAATGGTACCTTTTAGATCTTGTTAAATCTGCAGAAGGTCATGTTGGTGGCGCTGTAGTTTGGAACATGAAAGAAGGTCGTGTAGAACAAATTAAAGCGAAAGCTGTTATCTTGTCTACTGGTGGTGCAGGTCGTATTTTCTGGACTCGTACTACAAACCCATTCCTTTCCACAGGCGATGGTATGGCAGCAGCATTCCGCGCTGGTAATGCATTGAAAGATATGGAAATGATCCAATTCCATCCAACTGGTCTTGGTCGTACTGGTATCTTGATGTCTGAAGCGGTTCGTGGTGAAGGTGGCTACCTTCTTAACTCTGAAGGCGAACGTTTCATGAAAAAATATGCGCCTAATAAAATGGAATTAGCATCCCGTGACGTTGTAGCGAAAGCAATCGAAGATGAAATTGCTGCAGGTCGTGGTTTCGGTTCTGGTCTTAACGCATATGTAGTAGCTGACCTTCGTCACTTAGGCCCTGAAGTTATCATCGAAAAACTTCATGGTATCCGTGACTTGGCTATGACTTTCGAACATTGCGATCCATTAGTACAACCAGTACCTATTCGTCCTACATGTCACTATACAATGGGCGGTATCGACGTAGTTGATTACAAAACTTGTGCATGTGAATTGCCTGGTTTGTTCTCCTCCGGCGAAGCTTCTTGTATCTCCATCCACGGTGCTAACCGTTTAGGTGGTAACTCCTTGGCAGACGGCGTAGTATTCGGTAAAGTATCCGGTGCTGGCGCAGCTGACTATGCTGAAACACATGAACAACCTAACGTAGATGCAGAATTAGCTGCAGCTGCAAAAGCTTGGGAAGCTAAATTCACTGAAGTAACATCTCGTGAAGGCGGTCGTCCTGTAGTTGAAATCCGCGATGCATTGGCTGATGCAATGTGGAACAAAGTAGGTATCTTCCGTAATGAAGATGGTATTACTGAAGCATTAAAAGAAATCGATCAATTGATCGAAGATTACAAAACTTGTTATGTAGGTGACCCTGAACGTACTTACAACATGGCATTCGTTAACTATTGTGAAATCGGTTCCATGTTAACAGTAGCTAAAGCTATTGCTATGGGCGCTTTACACCGTCGTGAATCTCGTGGTGCTCATATCCGTGAAGACCATCCAAAACGTAATGATGAAAGATACTTAAAACACTCTTTGATCAAATTGGGTGCTAACGGCGAGTACGAATTAACTGAACGCGACGTAGTGTTCACTAAATACGAACCACAAGAAAGGAAGTACTAAGATGAGACAAATCACCTATCATATCCACCGTTACCAACAAGGTCGCGCGTTTGTACAAACTTTCAAATTCGATTACGAACCTGACCGTACAATTCTTTGGGGCCTTCAAAAAATTAAAGATACTCAAGATCCAACTTTAACATTCTTGGCAGCTTGCCGTTCCGCAGTTTGCGGCGCTTGCTCCATTCGCGTAAATGGCGAAGCAATGCTTGGTTGCGAAGCTAAAATCGACGAATTAACAGAACGTTATGGTACTGATGAATTGACAATTGCACCAATCGGTAACTTCCGTGTTATCCGCGACTTAGTTGTTGACTGGGAAGCAAAAGTTGATCGTTTGAAAACAGTTGCTCCTTGGATCTTCCTTAAAGCAGAATTCAACGAAGGTGACAAAATCGTTCGCCAAACTCCAGCTGACTTCAAAAAATTCGTTGCTGGTACAGAATGTATCCTTTGTGGTTGCTGCGCATCTGAATGTAACAAATTGACTGCACGTCAAGATGACTTCTTAGAACCATATGTATTCACAAAAGCTAACCGTTTCGTATTGGATAGCCGTGATGATGCACCTATGGCTCACATTCAACCTGCATTCGACAACGGTCTTTGGAAATGCGTTCACTGCATGAACTGTATCTCCCGTTGTCCTAAACACTTAAAACCTGCTCAAGATATTTCCAACTTGCGTAAAGAAGCTACAAAAGCTGGTCTTACTAACAGCAAAGGCGTTCGCCATGCAGTTGCTTTCAAAGACGATCTCTACAAAACTGGTCGCTTGAAAGAAGTTTCTATGAGCTTGAAATCTGATGGTGTTGTTGACTCCGCTAAACAAGCATTCTATGCTTTACGTTTGTGGAAACACAGCAAAATCAATCCATTCGAACTTGTAGTACCTCAAAAACCTGTAAATGGTATTGATGGTGTTCGCAGACTTATGAAAGCAGCTGAGGAGGTAAGCAAATAATGAAATACGCATTTTTCCCAGGTTGCGTTCTTGAAAGCGCTGCCAAAGAAGACTACTTAGCAACAGTTGCTGTAGCTAAAAAATTAGGCATCGAGTTGGAAGAGCTTGACGGCTGGACTTGCTGCGGCGCGTCCCACGTTCAAGACATCGCTCCAGAAATTACACTTGCTACAAATGCTCGTAACATTGCATTGGCAGAAGAAAAAGGTTTGAACCTTTTAACTGTATGTAACACTTGTACTTTGATGCTTCGTGAAGCTAAAAACGAGCTTGATAAAAACGAAAAAGAAAAGAACGAAGTTAACAAAAAATTAGCTCAAATCGGTAAACAATACCGCGGTACAACTGATATTACTCATTTCTTATGGGTATTGATCCGCGACTACGGTTTGGACAAATTGAAAGCTAAAGTTGTTAAACCTTTAACTGGTTTACGTGTAGCTGAATACTATGGTTGCCATATTCTTCGTCCTCAAACTGAATTGGGCTTCGAAGATTATCAAATGCCTACATCCTTAGCAGATTTGATCTCTGCTATCGGTGCTACACCAATCGACTTCTCCCGTAAACTTGATTGCTGCGGTTTCCATGCTGTATACCCTGCACATGATTCCGTAATGCAAATGACTGGCTCCATCAACAAAGATGCAGCTACAGAAGGCGCAGATTGTGTAGTAACTCCTTGCCCACTTTGCCAAATGCAACTTGATATGTTCCAAAAAGAAGCAAAAGAAGTTGTTGGTGGTGGCAAAGATATGCCAATCTTGCACATGTCCCAATTAGTGGGTCTTGCTCTTGGCATTTCCCCTGAAGAAATGGGCATGCCTAAACGTCACTTAACTGATACTGCAGCAGTGACTAAATTCGTTGGTTAATTCGTTTGATTTAGACATGACCTCAGTTGGTCCTCGTATTGTCTTAAATCTAAACCTATTATCATAATTACCAGAAGAACCCCCTAGCTTAAGCTAGGGGGTTTTTCTTTTGTGGGTTAAAACCAAGGTGGGTTATTTGAGATTAACATGAAGAATTTGCCGATAATACAGTGTTTATCTGTATTGGTGAAGTGAATTCTCTTTGATATGAGATGATAATTGTAGTATAATAAATACATTAATTGTATATACTTAAATGAGTAATAGCTACTATGTTATTACTCATAAATTATTTAATATTATATATTTCGCGGAATAACAATACGAGGGTAAATTGTTATATTAGGTTTTTTTGAAATATATGGCTGAGGGACACTAGTGTTGTAGAGTGTTATACACAGGGAGGCTATAATGAATGATATGTTATTAGAATATATTGATCGCATAATCGATGAAGAGAAAGACCATCGTGTTTTTCCTGTAGAGTTTAATGATAAAACCTATTATGTAAAACAAGATATCAGTAATCACCGCTCTAGTTGGATTAAACCAGCACCTAGAGCTTCTTTTGATTATGAGTTTTATAAAATTTCCTTCGTAAATACTCAGTTGCCTGTAGCACCAGTGATTGCTGGTTTTAGAGAGCATTATTTCGTTACAGAAGGGTCTGGTAAAACATTAACCTATTATAGCGAATTGCCAGCCCGACATCCTGATGATGATAGCTTACAAGATATGGTCACTCATATCTTCTATAGCTTTGGTAAAACATTGGGACAACTTCATGACTATGGTTTGTCCCATGGCCGTCCTGCCATGCGAGATATCACCTATGACCCAGATACTGATAAGGTTACTTTATTAGATTGGGAAAATGGTCGTCGTTGGCCTGAATTTACACCGCAAGGTTGGGATTTACTCATCTTTGTGCATAGTTATTTGCGTGAAGATAATCTGCCGATTTCTTACCTATACGCTATGATGAATGGCTATAGTTCGGCTCGTACGGCGCGTGATACGGTGTTACATGTAAAAGAAATTTTACGTAAACATGAATATCTCTTTAAATTCTGTCGCTTATTAAACCCACTACACTTTGTAGATACTGAAGCAGCTGTAAAAGCACATGACTTTATGCTAGCCTTGAAAACTGAATAGTATTTATCTATTGAGCACGGATCTTAATAATGGTTTATAGTACTTTATAGATTTTCATTGCCCTTTATGGGCTTATGTAGACCTTTACGGTTGTTAGTTATATTTGTATAGCTAATGACTTGTAAGGGTCTTTTTCTGTATTTATGACAAGTTTATAGCGTGTATACTCCTGTATTGTTTGTTAGATTTATATAAATACTGTAAGAAGTATAGATTTAGAGCTGTTGTTCTCTGACTTTCACAATGATTACCGTAATTACTTTAGAGGGGGTTGTCGAAGGAGGACCTCAGGAATATAAGAGGGTGAAAGGAGGTGATACGATGGCTAACATTAAACGCACTAAATTGGTGTTGCGTTTTAACATCGGTACCGAAGATGCGCCGAAGTACAAAGACGTAACCTATACACGTGTTGCAGAAGAAGCGTCTGACGATAATGTAAAAACCGTTGGTAATGCGCTGGCAGCCTTGTATGACCACAGCTTGTCCGACGTGGTCCGCGTCAATGAAGTATCCTTAGGGCATTAATTGAATCTTATCTATTCGTTTTTTAGGTGATCCAAACACATCTTAAATTGCTGATTTCATACATCCTTACATGGTCGTAAAAGGGTGTAGCAATCGCAAGTCCACACATTCCCATCCTTATTGATATGAATTGTAGATAGATATATTTAATCTAAGTGTAATTTATGTAATTACAGAATTGCAGAGTTACAGAAATCATCCCATTCTATCTAAATTCGAGAACTTGTTTATGATACGTGAAAGGAGGCGCCCACATGGCGGAAAAACGCGTTGTATATCTTACATTTTCTACGGTCGGTGGTAAAAGCACATCAGTCACAATTAGTGCTCCTCGTGCTGGAATTACTTTACAAGATGCTAAAACAGCGGCTAATGCGCTAGTAGCTAACAAAGTAATCCTTGGTTCTGGTGATGCAGAACTTGCTGCATTTACTACGGCTCGTGAAGTAACAACTCAAACTACTGAATTGCAATAATCGTATACAGTTAAATGGTAAAAAGGCTTTCACTTGTGGTGAGGGCCTTTTTATTATGGTAAAATATAAGATATACCGAATAGGTATGGTAATGATGAAAATACTATGCCCAAAAATTTGTGCATAATGGACCCATATGGGGATTAAAAAGGGGTAAAACAGTGGAATATATCATTTCATTTATGGAAACGTATGGCTATGGAGCCATGTTTATTGCAATGGTTTTGGAAAATGCTAACATTCCTATTCCTAGTGAAATCGTCTTAGGTTTTGCAGGATATCTGATTGCTCAGGGCATATTTGATTTACATACGACTATGGTTGTAGGTATTTTAGCAGGGATTGTAGGCTCTATATTATCCTACTGGATGGGTGAGTATGGCGGACGTCCATTTCTTTTGAAATACGGCAAATACATATTCTTTAATGAACATAAATTTGAACTCGCTGAAAAGATGTTTAATAAGTATGGTGGCGCCGCGGTGTTCTTTGGCCGTTTGTTGCCAGGTGTTCGTACATTTATTTCTTTCCCAGCTGGCATGGCTCGTTATCCTATGTGGCATTTTGTCATTTGGACTGTACTAGGCACGATTCCTTGGACAATCCTTCTTGTTTACTTGGGTAAAGTGCTCGGTGAAAATTGGAAGGATCTTATCCAATACAATCATGAATTCTTGATTGTTATGATTGTTGTATTCGTTATTATAGCGGCTGTATTGGGCTTTAAATACTATCGCAATCGCCGATAAGGAGGCCCTTATGAAACTTTCACGATTAACGCCAGTCGTATTTATTGTATGGCTTGTTTTTTATCTGTTTGGCAATAATATGTTGCCTGTTACGGATCCTGTGGAATCTAACTATGCGTTAACTGCTAAGGAAATGGTTCTCTCCGGAGATTGGTTGTCACCTCAAATTTACGGCACCTATTGGTACGATAAACCGATTATGATTTATTGGCTCATTGCCCTTGGATTTAAAATCTTTGGTATCGCTGATTGGGTGGTTCGTTTACCAAGTGCTATCTTTGGCGCTTTATCTGTAGCGACTATGTATCAATCGATGCGTACTATGAGCGGCAAGTGGGCCCTCGGCTTAATTGGGGCCGGTGTTCTTGGTACATCCCTCATGTTCTGGACCGTAGCTCATGGCGTTATTACGGACATGGTGCTACTTTATACGACGATCATGGTCATGATTTATTCCTATAAGGGGATGGTGGAACAGAAACCACATGCTATGATTGTGGCCTATATCTTTGCAGCCCTCGGGGTGCTCACAAAGGGGCCTGTAGCACTCGTTTTGCCGGGTATGATTTTACTCGTCTTTGCCGGTATCAATCGTTCTTGGCCGATGGTGAAAGCTATCTTTGATTGGCGTGGCATTCTTGCCTTTTGTGTAGTCTGCTTGCCGTGGTATGTGTATATGTACAGCGTTCACGGGCAAGATTTTATCAATGGCTTCTTGGGACTACACAATGTAACACGGGCAACACAATCTGAACATCCTGAAGATAATGTATGGTGGTATTATATCGCCATCTTCCTAGGTGCTTCTTTGCCGTGGACTGGTGCCGTTATTTACGGTATGATTGATGGCTTTAAACAACGACATACTGGCTTTATCTATAACATGACTTGGGGTGTAGGTATCGTTTTATTCTATACCTTAATGGCTACAAAATATCCTTTATATACATTTGTGAGCTTAGTTCCCTTTAGTGCTATCGGCGCTATGGGCGTTATGAAGATTATACGTAAAGGTAAATCTAGAGCGGTTAAATGGGTCATTATGGGACCTACCTTACTCTTATGGATTGCTTATGTAGCGGGATCATTCTTTGCTCCATGGGGCTTTTATTTCTTGCTCTATGTTGTGGCGGCCATAGCCGTACTCCTGTTATTCCACGCATGGTATACGAAAAAAGGGTATCGCCTTGTTAGTGTCATTGTTCTAGGTACGATGGTTATTTCTTCCATTGTTGTGGTAGAAGGGTTAGAACCATTTGTAAAACAGCGTAGTAATATCGATGTAGTGCCTGTGGTAGATTCCTATGATGGGGATATCTATTACTACAATGGGTACAGTACATCTGCTGTATACTATACAGGTCATAAGATTATTAAAATCAACGGTGATGAAAGTCGCTGGGATGATCGAGATAAAATTAAAAAACGCAGTGCCGAGTGGTCAAAGAAATATCTTATGGAACAAGTTAACGAAGAGGAATTTAACAAGATAATCGCCTCTGGTAAACCTCTAATGCTCATCGTTCCAAAAGGTGAAATCAAGCACTTCCGTCAGTCTACTATCTATCCAAATGTATCTGAGTCTAGCGAAGCTGGTACAGCGGAAGTATATATACTAAATAAAAAGACACTGTTTTAAGTGAATCTTCACATACAATCTAACAATAAGTGAAAAATATTAAAGCTGAAAATATTAAAGCTGGTAGCAGGTAGTATCCAATGGATAC
>CATWLR010000003.1:0-14634 GCA_958351665.1 Veillonella infantium
CAACTGTATGAGCTAATACATAGTGTTTATATTGAGTTAGTAAATCATTGTACTCTTTCTTACATTTATTTGCACAAACTCTACGAGACAATTCCACATAGGAATTTAAAAGATACAGTTGCAGCTCATTCTTTACACTACTACAGTGATTCATAATATAATCACTCATATATATATGGGACTCTACTGTATCTGTCATAAAACGTCTACTGAAATTAGCCATTATACTACCAGCACGTTGTACATAATAATAAAGGGGTTCATTTACTGTTACTATAGTATTAGCATTTAAAAATAGCCTGAAAATAGTAAAATTATCCTCTTGAACTCTCCCCTTTGGAAAACGAACTAGTACTGTCCCATTGAATAACTCAGATTTAAAAAGTTTATTCCATACTACATTGAGATCGAATGGTTCAGTTTTTAATAGATAATATCTCAACATATCCATGCCTGTAAAAGTTCGTTTATCATCTTGAACAGACATAGTGTGTATACTTATATCATCATCGCCTCTATAGATATAATAATTACAGGAAACCATATCAGCATTGATACTATTCGCTACAGTAAATAATCTTTCACACATTGTATTTTCTATAAAATCATCACTATCAACGAATAAAATATAGTCTCCCGTAACATGATCTAAACCATAATTACGAGCATCGGAAAGCCCACCATTTTCTTTGTGAAAAACCTTAATTCGTTTATCCTTCGCCGCATAAGAATCTGCAATAGAACCGCTACAATCGGTTGCCCCATCATCGACTAAAATAATTTCTAAATTTTGATAGGTTTGATTAAGTATTGATTGAATACATTTATCAACATACTGTTCAACATTATAAATAGGAACAATAATAGAAATTAATGGCTCCATATACTCAATCCTTTCGATCTATCTTATAAGCAACAATATTATGTCCACAGCGTTGGTCCTCAGGAGGCATCTGCATATAGTCATCATACATATTATCTAGATATTCTCTCCAACAGGACATAACAGAGAATGGTTGGTCTTCAAATTCAATAGTAGTCATCTTCTCAAAATCCTGTTTAGGCAATCGTTCCTTTACACCTTCACCCCATGCAATTACACCAACATACTCTGATTTAGTATAGTCATAAGATTTAGCCAAACGATCCATGATATCGATACAACGTTGTTTACCAAATAAACGGCACAATGGAACAATAACTAATTTTCCTAAAGCATGGATGAGAGATTTCCCCTTAAACAGTTTAGCGCTAGCTAATGTAAGTATTTTTTGATAAAAAATAGATTTATCATAAATCTCTTTCATAATGGACATATCTTCACTAAATCCATCAACAGGAAAAATATCTATCCACAAATACTTACTACGCAATGTATTAGAATATATATTTTCACAAGGGATATTTTTATTGATTATAGCCGCATAGGTTGCATCCAAGCTATGATTGATAGGATTAGCAATTAGCTCTAATCCATCATGATCATAGTGCTCTTTTAACGTTAATAACCGTTCATAATCAGGTCTTGGCATGCAAACATCAATATCATCATCCCAAGGTATAAATCCTTTATGTCGAGCTGCACCTATTAATGTGCCATAACATAAGCTATATTTTAAATTATATTTTTTGCAAAATTGGTCAAAATCCTTGAGAAGATTTAACTCTTCTAGCTGAACTTCTCGTAAAGATAATTGTTGCATACTCATCAAATCCCATACTAAATTACAGTAACATCTGTATCAGATACAAACTTATTGAGGACGCGTACCTCTTCAATCATATCTTGATGGCTCATCAAGAAGCTTTCAGAATCCTCTCTAATACATTTCAAGAACTCAACAATTCCATATCGTAAGCCTTCACCTTCAAATTTATAGAAGTACTTTTGATTCAAGTTTACATCTTCAAAGCGCATTTCAAAGAATTCTGTTTTCCACCAAGGTGCAGGTACATAGATATATCCTTTAGAACCAGATATGACTAAATCACCCTCAGCTTTAGCATTGATAGCCACTGTAGCAGAAGCCATCGCATCATCATAAAGGAAATTAATTTTCGATAAAATATCGACATCATCAACCTTATGGCTTATAAAATCAACGCGGTTATAATTAAAGCCTAAGAGTTTAAAGATAGCCAATAACGGATAGGATGCTAAAGATAAAATACTACCACCCGCTATTCTAACTTGATTAGCCAAATCATCACCTAAAACTTGTGTAAAATTAGCCTCTACATTAAAGATTTTACCAATTTTTCCACTACGAGCCATGGCAATTAACTTATTAAAAGCAGGGCTATACGCTGTTTTTAAGCCTTCCATTAATACTAAGTTGGAAGATTTCGCCAACTCTATCAAGCGTAATGTTTCATCAAGGTCACTACTAAATGGAAATTCTGTTAATACATGTTTTCTAGCTTGTAGTGCTTTTTCAATATACGCACCACGTTTAGATAAAGGCATGTTAATATATACCGCATCTACCTCATCTAGTAACTTTTCAGATGAACAAAATTGCTCTAAATCATTAAACTGATATGATTTATAGATAGTATCAGTCTCATCTGCCTCTGTGTACCCACCTATAATATCAATACCACTAACAAATTTAGACTCATCTAAAAATCTGTCCAAAATAACTTCATTACCAATAATACCTAATCTAACATTCTCGGAATTTCTGATTTGAGTACTAGAAATACCTTGTGTTCTTGGTAAGTAAACTACCTTACAATACTCATTTAAATAATCAAAATAGCCTTCCCAATCAGATCCAACAGTAAATATATCTACATTAAAACGTTTGATATCATCTATTTTTTGGCCAAAATATTCTTCTACTACGATTTCATCTGCAAAACCTGTAGCACGCACATTATCTATGCGCGTCATTAAAGAATCACGAACATTAAATTTGCCTCTAGATTTATCAAAATAGTCGGATGTAACCCCAACAATAAGATAATCACCTAATGCTTTTGCATTCTTTAATAGATTATAATGTCCCTCATGAAACAAATCATATGTTCCATATGTTATCACTTTTACCATATTATTTACCTGTAATTTCTTTAATGACTGATTTCATTGTTTCTACGAGCATTTTATTATCCTCAATCGTTGTATCACCAATATGAGCAACGCGTAGTACAAAGTCTTCATTGACCCCACCCGTAGGATTTACAAAAATATCATATTTGTCCTTCAAAATTGTAAATACATCTTTAGCGATTGGTTGTTCAAAACGAATAGGTGTAACCGCATTACTGATAGTAAAAGTAGGAAGAGATACTGGTAGTTCTTTAATTCTATTTCTGAAATCTTTTGCCACACTATCAATACGAGATAAATAGTTTTCAAAACCTTCTTCTTCAATTAAATGTAATGCTTTATTCATTTCTAAGCATACCCCAACAGCAGGTGTGAATGGTGTTTGACCTCTTGTAAAGTTCTTTATATATTGGTTGAAATCAAAATAAAGATTCTTAATGTGATTATTTTTTACACGTTCCTCATATAATCTGTCACTAATTACAATAGGAGATATACCTGGTGCAATACAAAGTCCTTTTTGGGAACTCAAAATAGTAACATCAATATTATTACCAGCCATATCATAATGATCGATTAAGAACGAACTAATTGCATCAATCACTAAGTACGCTTGTTTCTTTTTAGCAAAGCTACTTAATAAATTAATATCATATAGCTGTGCTGTAGAAGTTTCATCAATATTAGCAATAACAAAGGTAAATGATTGTTCTTCTACTGCATCGAAGTGTTTAGCAGTCAACGCCTCGCCATCTTCTAATTTAATTACTGTATGAGAAATCTCATGGAGTTCGCATAAATCAACGAAACGTTGCCCAAAAGTACCACCATTAATAACTAGTACATGGTCAGTTTCATTCATACAATTCATAATAGTAGCTTCTAATGCGCCTGTACCAGAAGCTGTTAAGTAGATGGATTTATAGCTTTCTGGTGCATTCATAAACTTTTTGAGCAGTTTATCTGAGTCTAACATAACTTCAGAAAATTCTGCTGTTCTAAAATAAGGAACTTGTTGATGTCTTACATCAAGAATTTCCTTTCTCATTTGTGTTGGTCCTACTGTAAATAGTTTCATAATATAATCCCCTCTTATTGTTTCCAATATACTCTATAGTTATGATGCGGTACCTGGCGATCTTCAGGTGGTGCTTCCATATAATTATTGTACAAATGACTTAAATAGAAATCGCTATCTGTAAGTCCCCAAAACTCAGTATCCTCAAAAGGATATAAACTTCTATTATCAAACAAGGTCTTTTCATAGACCTCTCGTTTATTACCACTTGCACAGTCAACGAGAACACTTATATATTTCGCATCTGAAAATGGATACTGTTGTGCATCTTGGTTAATCTTTTTAATTAAACTTGTAGTTGGTAAAAAATGCATTAAGCTAATGGCACCAAATTTCAAGAATGTACGAACATAACCTTTTAGCTTAGCAAAGCTACCTTTAGAGTCTACGTAGCGATTACTAAATGTAAACTTCATAGACGAACCATGGAACAACAAATTTAAAAGTTGTTGGTGTCTAAAAAGTTTTTGTTGTGCCTGTGTATCATCTGGTAACCCATCCATAGGGAAAATATCTATAAATACACCTGCTTTATCAAAATTACGCCATAATGTATTATCAATCATAACTGTTTCTTGATCGAATACCTTTGCCATTGTATAGGTGTAACTATCATCGTTTTCAATAGAATATACTTGATATCTTGGATTATGGTCATTATATAGCTTAATAAAGCGATTATAATCATCCCGTGGCATCATAATATCAATATCATCATCCCATGGAATAAAGCCTTTATGTCTAACAGCCCCCAACATCGTTCCATAGGCTAATACATATCGAATATCATGTGTATCACAAAAATGTGCTACATCTTTTAAAATATCTAAAGCGACACGCTTAATTTCCGAAAAACCAATTTCTCGCATCAAAAAATTTCTCCATAATACAAATAGGTCTATTATTTAAAGAATTTTCTTTTTAAGAATAAGCCACCCTTTTTCAACCAATTTTGAGGCTCCATAAAGGATACATTTTGTTCTTTATAGTCGATGTTATTAGCTTCAATCCATACGTCGAGCAAGATTTCGCTTACAAAACCATAAATACGAGCTTCGTATGTATCGTAATTGGAAATATCGACGCGATGTTCAATCTCTTCCAAGATGGAGAACATCCACTCGCAGTATTGATCAAATAGGTCGCGACGCATAACAAACATGTTGAACATGTGCGCCCATGTGCGATTGCAAACCTTTGTGAAAGCAGCGCTATATTCTGGATATTTTTCTGCGATGATTTGCTCTGCCGCATCAAGGCCGTCGCTATGATGGGCATGATTATAGTGAGAACGGTTAGATTCAATATAATATTTACGCTTATCTGCTACCACAACAGGATACTCTGAAAGTAGTTTTTCCCATTCTGGACCTGTAAGAATTTGATTCTTTTTGTCCTCTACGGAACGCACCTCTTTGCGCGTAAAGTATCGTCTGTAATGAACAAGACCGATATAGTCCGCATCAAGGTTTTTCCAAGCCCAATAAAGGCCTGTTAATTCGCAATAATTCGCATTTTTTGAGGAGATATTATCTCCTGTATGATCACCGGTATAACCAATATCAGCTTTGCCTTCTCGCCCTACATGGATTGGCATGTACACGGAGTCTTCTGGCATCCAATATTGCTTATGGGTGGCTACTAAAATTTTAATATTCACTAGTACTCTCCTACATGAGTGATGTTTTTAAACTTATACCTACGATAGAATCAGAGCTTATGCTAATTCCTTTTCTACTAATGATAAAGCGCTAGCAATAACCTTATCCATATCGTAATATTTATATTCCCCTAAACGACCACCAAAGATAACATTGGAAATCGTTTCCGCTTTTTTAACATATTTTGCGTAAAGATCTAAATTCTTTACATCATTAACTGGATAATAGGCCTCTTCGCCAATTTTCCAGTCTTTTGGATATTCTTTTGTTACATATGTAACAGGTTGTGTACCAAACTCAAAGTGTTTATGCTCGATGATGCGTGTATACGGAATATCCCCTTCTGTATAGTTCACAACGGCAACACCTTGATGATTTTCCTCTTCAAGACGTTCAGTTTCAAAGTGAAGACCACGATATTCCAATACACCTTCAGAGTAATCAAAATACTCATCAATAGGACCTGTATAGATAATCGTATCTGCTAAGGCTTCATATTCATCGCGATGTTTAAGGAAATCTACACCTAAACGGACTTCAATGCCCTCTAACATGCGTTCAATCATCTTCGTATAACCGCCCATAGGAATGCCTTGGAAACGGTCATTAAAGTAATTGTTATCGTATGTATAACGAACTGGTAAGCGTTTAATAATGAAAGCTGGCAATTCTGTACATTTACGGCCCCATTGTTTTTCTGTATAGCCTTTGATGAGCTTTTCGTAGATATCTGTACCTACAAGGCTAATAGCTTGCTCTTCTAGGTTCTTAGGTTCACTTGTAATAGCAGATCGTTGCTTAGTAATAATGTCCTGTGCCTCTTTAGGAGTTCGAATATTCCACATTTTGGAAAAGGTATTCATATTAAAAGGCAAATTATACATTTCACCTTTATAGTTCGCTACAGGACTATTTACATAGTGATTAAACTCAGCAAATTGATTCACATAATCCCACACATGCTTTAAGGATGTATGGAAAATATGCGCACCATAGACGTGAATGTTAATATCGTCTTTGCTTTCACAGTACAGATTACCTGCTATATGATTACGGCGATCGATAACAAGTACAGATTTACCACGCTTGTGCGCCTCATGGGCAAATACAGCACCGAATGGGCCTGCCCCAACTACTAAATAATCAAATTGTTTTTTCATATGTATATCCTTATTTTTTCATACCAAGACATAGCAATCGTGAATAATGATTTTTTCTTAACATATAACCTATCAAGATAGATAGAATTGTAGATGCTAAGAAGCACACAATAAAAGCTTCATAATACAATCCTAATTTAGACCAAAGTACAATTCTGAATGGAATCTTAACGATATCACTAAAGATATAAACATCCATTGAGACAGTGCCTAAAAAGATTAGTAGTGTTTTATATAATCCGATTCTAGATGAGATTTGGTTAGCTATATAGTATGTAATAGTAATGCCCGAAACTGCTGTTACAAGAGTAAGTATTTTAAACACATTAATATCATGTAGTAATGCATAATTACCTACACCAAAAATCACCATAGATATAAAAGCTATTCCTGCGGATTTCATATAATCCAATAGCGCATATTTCTTTATATATAATCCCAAGATAAAGAAGAATTGGAAGTACAATATCTCCGATACCATAGCTATAGAAAAGATATTTAATACATCAGATAGCATTCCAATAATGAAAGATCCAATTAGTAAACCAAAATTTACACGCTTAACCAATACGGCAATCAAGATTGAAATGAAGAACAAACAATATAAGAACCATAGTTCCCCATCCGGATTAATACCTATTAATATTTTCCATATGTCTTGCGGATTAAGTTGCTGATTTGCAAATTTTGATAAAGCTAATTTGAAAGGAAAATATAATAAACCAATAGTAAAATAAGGAACCATTAACCGTATACTTTTATCTTTTACGAATTTCTGAAAGCCCTCTTTCAAAGGTATATGCATAAAATAGCCGGCTACAAAGAAAAATACAGGCATATGGAAGCTATAAATTATAGTCCGCATCAAATATAAAGGATAACTAGCAATGCCACTAGCACTTGCTTGGTCTGGAACAGAATGCCCTAAAACAACAAGCAAAATTGCAATTCCCTTCATAATATCAAAACTACTATCCCTCATAATACCGACTAATAAGCCCCTTTCGATTTAACGACAGCCAACACCGTTTTTAAAAGATATACAATATCAATCCACACGGACCAGTTATGAACATACCAAGAGTCCATTAATACACGTTCTTCATAGGTAGTATCGCTACGACCGCTAACTTGCCATACACCGGTAATTCCTGGCGGTACAAGGTAAAAGTCATTGATATAGTCGCCGTATTTTACTATTTCATCGCGCACGATAGGACGAGGACCTACGAGGCTCATATCCCCAACGAGAACATTCCACAATTGTGGCAATTCATCGAGACTCGTTTTACGAAGGAATTTACCAATACGAGTAACACGAGGATCATCTTTCAATTTGAAATCTCGTTCCCATTCCTCACGCGCTGCAGGGTTTTCTTTTAAATACACCTCTAATGCCTCTTGTGCATTCGGTACCATGGAGCGGAATTTATAGCATGGAAACTCTTTCCCACCTTGGCCAACGCGCTTATGTCCAAATACGATTGGCCCTGGAGAATCTAGATAAATTAATAGAGCTACGATAGCAAGGATTGGCAAAATCAAGATGCCCCCACATACAGTAGCTACAATATCAAATATGCGCTTCATAATACGGTTAGACTTGCGAGCCAAGTTATTTTGTACGCGCAATACAACGGCTTGCTCTTCCATCATGCCACGAGCCGTAATATTACTTGTGGGCAAACCAAATAATTCAGGCACAAAGGCTACTCGTTTTACCAATAATTGCAATCGATTGATCAAAGATACTAACTTTTTAGGTTCTAACCCTGGTGCACAAATAAGAACGGTTTGTACACCTGTATCTTTGATAACATCTTCAACATCAGAAAAAGCACCGAGACATGGATATTCTTTAGCAATGGAAGAGGATTTAGGATTATCATCTACATAACCAATAATCTTGTACGTAGCAATTGGCATACGATCTAAGGATTTTTTTACGAGCTCTGCTGTTTTACCTGCACCAACGAGAAGGACTGGTATAGTTAAGTATCCTGCCTTAGAAAGAATCTTACCTACAATAAAACGACCACTAAAGATAAAGAGCAACATAAATACATAAGCAAAGGCTACAAATAGACGAGATACATCATTAATTACATGTCCTGTGTACATGAGCACAATAGATACAACTACACCAATAGTGATGCTACGGAAAAGATTTTTCATAGTATCCCAATAAGGAGATACCACAGAATATGTATTATTAAGAAGTAATATAGACAAAAATACTAAAGGTATAATGCCATATACATAGATTTCATCTACCTTGAAATGTGGGCTGACCGGTAAAATTGGCAAATTTAACCGCAGATAGTAAGCTGCTAATGTTCCTAAAACAATAGAAACATAATCTGCGATAAGCACTATGATTTTGCTAAAAAGCAACTTGTTGTGATTATTATATCCAGAACTATTCATACTAATACCCCAAACTATAAAAAAAGGTTGTTTTCTCAATACAATTTTCAAGAAAACAACCTCTAAAACATACGAATACAATGTACCAATATTTACTTATATTGTATCATATTCAATTATTTAAAACTATGAAAAAACATAGATTTTAACTACTTTTATTTAGTTTTATATTTTTACTAACTTTAATTAAACGAGGAATAAATTTCTCATAAAAAGTAATTAAACGCATCCTTAAATACCAATTTAAGGCTCATATAATTCTCAATTATCCCTCAATTGAAGCATGGTGGCTAACATAAAATACATAATGCGTATACCAGAGGAATTATCCAATGTATATTCAACCTGTCCAAAAATAAATACATAGGAAACTACGGCAATCATGGCACACAGACTATAGGGATCTCGCTTTTTAAACCAGGTCACGAAATTATCTATGATAATGGTGCCATAAAAAATAAGAACACCAAGTAAACCTAGTATACCTACTTCACTTATAAGCTGAATAAAGTTGTTATGTGCATGATATAGATGTTGATTTTCCGATGGTAAACGATAGGATTCTTCATATTTAGTACGCCATTGACCTATACCAACGCCTATCACAGGATGATCCTTAAACATATTGATAGATGATGTCCATACTTCAAAGCGCCCTAAATTAGAACCATCTGTTGTGGTATTTGTAATAGACTCAAATCGAGCTACATATTGTGGTTGTGTACTGAATCCCCAAATGATACCACCTAATGCAGCAAGAACTGCTAATACATAGACAAAGCGTTTTATTAAATACGGTAAAGATACGATAGGTATTAAGATCATATTAAATAACCATGATCCACGACTTTGGTTGCCATACATGCCAAATCCAACACAGCCGAGAGCCCAAAGAGCTGAAACTTTCACATAGGTTGGAAATGCCTTATCTAATAATATTACACAGAATATAGGCACTAACATAACCATAATACCTGCAATGGTTAATACACTACTGCCAAAACCCCAGCCCCGTACAGCCATACCTGAATAATATTGATAAAAAGCTACTAAATTATCGATACCAAAGTCCACAAAAAATACGGCTAGCATGGTAAATAATGTTTTCTTATCCCGTATACAAAGGGCAATAATGAAAAATACAGGAATTCTCCATAGCCATACATTAATAAACTCTGGCAATCCAACAGATATATTATTTGTTAAAACCGCTGATGGCAATAACAATAACAACATGACTATCAATGATTTACTATATTTTTTTACATAAGATGGAACATATAAATCATGTTTATGTTTCCAAATATAGATAATACTTAATAGAATGGCAAGGACATAAAAAGCCTGACCTGCAGCCATAGATAGCCTAGTAAGGCAAACCATTAAGGTAATCATAATGGCTATCCATGATTCTAATGGTAACTTTGATAAAATTCCCAAGAAAATCCCCCTCAAACAGTAAGTCATACTGCTTACATAACAATATTTATACATTTATAATGGATTGAATCAATGCACGATGGCTGTAATCCTCGTTCGCATTCATTAATCCCTGGTTATATTGTTCCTTATTATATTGTAAATTCTCTACGAACCTTTGAATCCCCTGCCCAATAGAATTTACATTATCTAAATTTAATACTTCTCCAATGGAATATTGTTCTAATACCTCTGGATTAATTTCTGGAGATATGAGAACAGGCTTGTAAAAGCCTATAGCAGTAAATAGCATAGCCGCCCAATGATAGCGATAACGTTCCGCCCCATAAGGCAATAATAAAGCATCTACACTCAATAATGCTCTATCCCAATCTTTCCCAATCAGACTGGCATGGATGAACTGAATATTACTATATTTGCTGTATTGCTTAATAATGGACTCGAATAATTCCCCATCTTCTGGCTTTACCGTAGCCCCTTGCACGACGAGCTGTACCGAATCATCATAATTGAGCGATACAAAGGCATCGATGAATCGCTCAATGTTTTTTTCTTTTCTAAATTGACCAAAGAAACCTAGTTTAATCGGCTTATCTACAGATATAGTGCGTTCTTCATTTATGCCTATGCCATCAGTTGAATTCAAATGTTCAAGTCCTTGTTGATTAGCAGCACCTTGTGTAGTCGCATTCCCTTGTTTGCCACTTAATTCACTGGATGGCAAGAATACAGGCGGTAAGATTTTACGAACTCTTGGCAAATCAGGTCGCAACATATCATTCCGTAAGGAGATCACATCGAGATAGACATTTTTATAAGCATTAGCACGATGGGCTTGCTTAATAAAGCGATCCATTTCGCCCTTGCCAATACCGTGGAATATAACGTGCACTGCAGCCGGACTATCCTTTAACGGCGTATCGAGCAACGCTTTAATATAGCGATATGTCCCCGTCGGAATGATTAAAGCATCTATATTATGTTCTTTGATTTTTTGCGCTGCTGAAGTAAACCAACTACGACGACGGCGTTCTCGTAAAATGGATAAAAATGGCTTCTTCCATTTAGATGCGCCTGCGTAGGTCACAACCTCTCCACCTTCTAAGTATACTATATCTACGCCATAGTCTACTTTAAAAGGAAAGTTTTCCGGTACAAATAGTACAGGCTCATGACCTTGTTGTTTTAGTTCGTTAATGAGGATGCGATCAAATTCTACCTCATGACCAGCAGGCATGACGATACTTTCTAAAATTGCTACGCGCATACCACACCTCTAGGCCTTTATATATGGCTTAATATGTTCTTGTATCATAACCTCGTACTCATCTAATAAAGCATAGCGATTACGATATTGGCTACGTTTTTGTGATTTAATCTCTTCAATCGGTTTTCGTTCTTCTTCAAGAGGAATTGTAAAGTAGTTTGGATCGGACTCCAATACTGTACCGCCAATATCCTCCCATAAGGTATCTAAGATAGCTACCTTTGCTTTATTGCCCCGCACCATATGAGAGTTAGCATAGAATCCTTCATCAGATACGGCAAGGATAGACTCCACTTGCGCGGCACGCCCTATTTCGCGGATCAAGAAGGTAATGAAGTTCTTCGGACGGTATCCATACATTTTCTTCGTAATCTTCTTAGCTCGTTCAAGACCGTCTTTATAGCCTTGAATAGTACCAATAACGAGGGTGCGTTCCCCCTTAGGGCCCTTTGCAAAACGAATATTCGCGTGGTACACGCCCTTATCTTCGAGCAAGAGCATAACCGTTAGGAATCCTTCCTTCCGTTGACCTGGCTCGTAGTATAAATGAGCAGACATATCGAGATCGTCAGAACTCCAAAGGGTAATTCCCCGTTTTTTATCGTAATAATCAAACTCTGCTTCGTCTACATACATGAGCTGAATGGCTTCATCCGTAAACACCTCTTGCAAGATGGTGAAATGCTGACAAAGTGCCTCTAAACGCCACTGAGGTGTAGAGTTTTTTATCAAAAACATACGGCTCATCAATTCATAGAGACTGGGATGTTTTTCCAACATCTTTGGATCTGCCGTATAGGATTTAAAAAAGTTTTCAAATTCAGTAACCGTTGAGTCATGACGACAAGAACGCATGGTATGTAAGAAGGTACGTCTCGTCTCACGCCATGTGCGCTTACCATATATAGTACGGCCTATGTGCCAATGTTTTCCAAAATTGCCTAACATAATGCTCCCCGATCTATTACAATTTTCCCTTAGATTTTAGTAAATAATAAAACTTCACATATTTAGTCATCGTGTAAAAGTAGTGATTTACAGATAAAATAAATCCCATCTTTCCATCAAGAATGCCACCTTGTAAGAAGTATACCTTGATGAAAGCCCACGTAGGACGGAAGATAATATCTTTAATGAAAGAACAGCTTTTACCATTATCTCGATATTTTTCAGCAGATAAGGTCGTATAGTTGTTGAATTTATTGAAGTATTGATGCCAATTATCGTACGTGTAATGGTACATCGGATGTTGTAATTTTTCTGTTGGATACGGCGTAATTATGGCAGGATGCACGTAGCCTTCTACATAACTGCCCTCTTTTGGCATGAGGCGAAGTACATAATCTGGACGCAATACACCGTGAGTAGCCTTATTATGATGGAATTTATTGCGACGCTGAATCCAATACGCTTTATTTGGTTCGTTCACAACAATAGCTTGAATCTCTTTCGCTAGAGGCTCAGAAATGCGCTCATCCGCATCAAGGAACAAAATCCAATCAGATTTTGCTTGTTCAATGCCAAAGGTTTGTTGTGCCCCCCAGTCGCCATTCATAGCATGCTGAACAACGCGAGCACCCATTTCTTCGGCGATTTTTACTGTATCATCAGTACTGAAATCATCGATAACAAGTACTTCATCGGCAAACTGCACAGACTCAATGCAGTCATGAATATTATGTTCTTCATTTCTCGCTAGAATTATTACAGATACAGTTGCCATAGTTTCACCTTTCACTAACTAACGTACTTGTTTAGCTAAATACAAGAATTTTAATTATTATTTTATAACGAATGATATCTTCTTTGAGTTTTTATATTAAATGAAATCAATCTTATATTTTCAACAAAATAGAAATCTACCACTAACAATAATGTCATTAATTAAATCATCTCTTTATGGTTAATTAACCACATTGTTAGTAAAACCCAATCTCTTGCTTCATCAGCATGATTATCAATAGGGCGAATGGGCTCAATCGGTTTATATGATGGTATGTTGCTTTCACCATAGTCCATACGAACATCTCCCATCATATGTGGAGTAATCCATTGATATGGTGTAACTAATGTATCTGGCTGTTCATCAAACAAGGACGGTACGATGGAATAATATTCGAAACCCTTTGGCGCAATGGCTTCAATAATGGTAGGCATGAGGCTCATATGCGTGCCAATTGGCGCCGTAATCATATCCTTGGTGAAAGCAGGGTGTTGTAACAGCCCTACCGTACAGAATGTATCGCGCAAGGTATAGTCTCGTTGAATTAAGGATGTATTATTCAAAGAGCCAAATAGATTAGAGTGGTCACCAGTGACAACGAATAAACTATCAGGAAATGCCTCTTTCATAGCATTAACAAAGTTAAAAATCGCCTTATCACTATAGCGATAGGTAGCCAATTCCTTATTGCGTTTCTTGTTGGATTTTAAATCATCTCCAAGGTTTGGCATAACCTGTTCAGGATCATAATCTAATAAGGAATCCTCCATTTTATAAGGACCATGATTGGATGTAGTGTAAATAAAATGGAATGTAGGATGTT
>CATWLR010000004.1:0-13620 GCA_958351665.1 Veillonella infantium
GATAAATATTGTAAAGATGCTTTAGCGGCACTCGCTGCAGTGCGTGATTTTCCAGGCAAGGAATTCCTTGTGATGGCTGTAGAAAATCTGGCTGATAGAAAGGTATAATATGGAACCATTCGAACCAAAACCGGACTTCGAATATCCCATACAAAAACCTTCTTTTGATAGTGTAGTTCGTCAAAAGCGTCGCGAAGCCAAATTAAAGGCTGAACAAGAACAGTATAAGGTGGTAAAACAAAAGGTTCCTGAGGAACCGGAGAACGAGCCAATTTATACTGAGATGGAACAGAAAATGATGGACGAGGCGAGGGAAATATCCCTTGTAGGCCATCTATCTGAATTGCGAAAGCGCCTTATTATAATGGCTGTTGCAGTAGTCATAGGAACATGTATTTCTTATTATTATGTAGACTTCTTATTGGAAATACTCCTAAAGCCAGCTGGTAAGCTCTATTATATGAAACCGACTGAGGCCTTCTTTACCTATATGAAGGTGTCTATAGTAGGTGGTCTTATTATAGGAGCGCCTATTATATTGCATCAGATTTGGCTATTTGTTAAGCCAGCCCTTACGGTGCGAGAAAAACAGCTATCTAACTGGATTTTACCAGTTGCAATAGGCCTATTTGGCATAGGTATTGTATTTTCTTATTTCCTTGTACTACCGGCAGCCGTTAAGTTCTTTATGGGCTTTGCTACAGACGAATTACAACCGTTATTTTCCATCGGTCAGTATATGGACTTTGTATTGTCCTTTGTATTACCCTTTGGATTTATCTTTGAGTTGCCGTTGATTTTAATCATCTTGGGATATTTCAACTTAATTACATCACGTTTTTTAAAAACGAAACGTAAGATATTTATTCTTATATCCTTTATCATAGGTGCGGTCATTTCACCAACACCGGATATGTTCTCTCAAACGATGATTGCATTGCCTATGATATTGCTATATGAAACGAGCCTATTTGTATTGGCTAAGATTATGAAGCGCTAAGGAGTTTATTTAGGAGGAACGATGAAAACCTACGAAAATTTAACCACTTATAACCCCGGTGAAATAGAAGGGAAATGGTATTCATATTGGGAAAACCAAGGATACTTTCACGAAGAAGTAGACACTAATAAAGAACCATTTAGTATCGTGTTGCCGCCTCCTAATGTAACTGGTATGTTGCACATGGGCCATGCTTTAGATAATACATTGCAAGATATCCTTATTCGTTTCAAACGCATGCAAGGATACAATGTATTGTGGATGCCAGGTACTGACCATGCTGGTATTGCTACACAAATTAAAGTAGAAGAAATGCTCGCTAAAGAAGAAGGCAAATCTCGCTATGATTTAGGCCGTGAGAAATTCGTAGAACGCGTATGGGAATGGAAAAAAGAATACGGCGATACTATTGTAAAACAAATTCGTAGCTTAGGCGCATCTTGTGACTGGTCTCGCGAACGCTTTACATTAGATGAAGGGTACTATCATGCAGTGCGTGAAGTATTTGTAAAACTTTATGAAAAAGGCTTAATCTATCGTGGTGAACGCATCATCAATTGGTGCCCTCGTTGTGCTA
Organism: Veillonella infantium; assembly: GCA_958351665.1. GTDB lineage: Bacteria > Bacillota > Negativicutes > Veillonellales > Veillonellaceae > Veillonella > Veillonella infantium_A. The sequence continues at coordinate 1,578 of CATWLR010000004.1, forward strand.
CTGCTTTATCTGATGTTGAAGTTGAACATGAAGACGAACATGGCCACTTATGGCATATTAAATATCCTGTAAAAGGTGAAGATAATCGTTTCGTAATTGTTGCTACCACACGTCCAGAAACAATGTTTGGTGACGTAGCAGTAGCAGTAAATCCTGATGATGATCGTTATAAAGATCTCATTGGCAAAACATTGATTTTACCATTTGTTAATCGCGAAATTCCTGTAATTGCCGATGATTATGTAGATGCTAGCTTCGGTACAGGCTGTGTAAAAATTACACCTGCTCATGACCCTAATGACTTTGAAATGGGCCAACGTCATAATTTGGAATCCATCGTTGTTATGAACAATGATGCGACAATGAATGAAGGTGCTGGCAAATTCAATGGCATGACTCGTGAAGAAGCTCGTAAACAAGTTGTAGCTGAACTCAAAGAACTAGGCTTACTTGAAAAAATCGATGATCATGACCATGCGGTAGGTCATTGCTCTCGTTGTAATACAATTATCGAGCCAATGGTATCTAAACAATGGTTCGTAGATATGAAACCATTAGCAGAGCCAGCTCTTAAGGTTGTTAAAGACCACGAAGTAGAGTTTGTTCCTGAACGTTTTACAAAAACTTATGTAAACTGGCTTGAAAACATCCGCGACTGGACCATTTCCCGTCAATTGTGGTGGGGCCATCGTATTCCTGCATGGTACTGCGATGATTGCGGTGAAACAATCGTTAGTCGTGAAGATATTACTGAATGTCCTCATTGCCACGGTCATGTAACACAAGATCCAGACGTTTTAGATACATGGTTCAGTTCTGGCTTGTGGCCATTTGCTACAATGGGGTGGCCTGAGCAAACACCAGAACTTAAACAATGGTATCCAACGAGTGTTCTTGTAACTGGCTACGATATCATCTTCTTCTGGGTAGCTCGTATGATCTTTATGGCTCTTGAGTTCGAACATGAAATTCCATTCAAACATGTATTTATTCATGGTCTAGTTCGCGACAGTCAAGGACGCAAAATGAGTAAATCCTTGGGCAATGGTATTAATCCTCTTGAAGTTATCGACCAATATGGTGCCGATGCATTGCGCTTTACTCTTGTTACTGGTAATACACCAGGTAATGATATGCGCTTCTACATGGAACGCGTTGAGGCTAATCGTAACTTTGCCAATAAGATTTGGAATGCATCCAAATTTGTATTGATGAATCTTACAAATTATGATGAAAGCTTCGTTCCAACTGCAGATGATTTGACATTAGCAGACCAATGGATTGTTCAAAAATATAACGAAACAGTACAAAGTGTAACGTCTAATCTCGATAAATTCGAGTTGGGTGAAGCTGCAAGTTCTGTATATGATTTCATTTGGAACACATACTGTGACTGGTATATTGAGTTAGCTAAACCTCGTTTATATAACGATGGTAATGAACGTGATCGTTGTACTGTTCAATATTTACTTGTAACAATCTTGCGTCACATGCTTGAATTGTTACATCCATTTATGCCGTTCGTAACAGAACATATTTGGCAACATTTACCTCATGAAGGGGATAGCATCGTTGTTGCAAAATGGCCTGAAGCATTAAAGTTTGATGATCTTGAAGTTGCAGCACGTCAAATGGAAGTTATGATGGATGCCATCAAAGGTATTCGTAACATGCGTGCTGAAATGAATGTGCCTTTAGGTAAAAAAGCTGAGGTTATCGTAGCACCAACAGATGAAGCATTAGCTCAAACTGTAGCAGATCATAGCGATTACTTCGTTACATTAGCTTGGGCTGAGAAGGTAACAATTCTTGGTGCCCATGATCCAAAACCAGAAAATGCGACTGTAACAGTTGTCAATGGTATGGAAGTATATCTCTTACTTAAAGACTTGATCGACGGTGAAAAAGAAAGAGAGCGTATTGCAAAGGAAAAAATCCAAATGGAAAAAGAAATTTTCCGTTTGGAAGGCAAATTGTCTAACCAAGGCTTCCTCGCAAAAGCTCCTGAAGCTGTAGTAGCAAAAGAAAAAGAAAAGTTAGAAGAATATAAACAAAAACAACAAGCGTTATTGGAACGTGAAGCGTTCCTTGAAACCTTATAATAGGAGGTTTATATGACATATCAAGAGGCCTTAGCCTATTTAGAACAGGCATCCTCATTCGGTATTAAGCCTGGCCTTGAACGAATTACAGCGCTTATGGAAGCCCTTGGGAATCCACAAGAAGACTATAAGATTGTTCATGTAACAGGCACGAATGGTAAGGGCTCGGTTACCTCATATATTTCCTACGCACTGTTTACAAGTGGACTACGGGTGGGGCGATTTACATCGCCTCACCTTCAATCCTATACGGAGCGAATTCAAATCAATGATGGAAATATAACAGAGGAAGCCTTCGGTAATCTAATTAGTCGTGTAAAAGTGGCAGTTGATACTATCATTACTAATGGAATAGAAGCGCCAACGCAATTTGAAATTTTGACGGCCGCTGCCTTTTTGTTCTTCAAAGAACAAGATGTGGACTATGCGGTGGTGGAAGTTGGCTTAGGTGGATTACTAGATTCTACTAATATCGTGACACCAAAGGTATCGGTTATTACCAATGTAACAATAGACCATCAAGCGTATTGTGGTGATACTGTTGAGGAAATTGCACGTCATAAGGCAGGGATTATTAAATCTAAAGTTCCTGTTGTAACGGCTGCACAGGATGCTCCTCTTCGTATTATTGAAGAGGTAGCTAAAGAGAAACATGCTAGAGTGTATGCTTTCAATAAAGACTTTGGTATCGATAGCCGTAGTGCTGTAACTGGTGGACAAATGATTACGGTTAGTACTAATGATACCGCTCCTGCAATGTTGTTTACGACGATGGCAGGTATCCACCAATCTGTTAATCTTGCGTGTGCATTAATGGTTGTACGTTTACTGATGAAAGAAGACACTAACATTAGTGAAGAAACGATGCGTGAAGGATTTGCTCGCACTACGTGGGCAGGTCGATTTGAAGTTAAACGAGGCTTAGATCGCACCTTTATCTTTGATGGTGCTCATAATGCGGCAGGTGCTGAATCTTTCAGTATGACCTATGCTGAATTATTTAAGGAAACCCCAAAAACAATTGTGATGGCAATTCTTAAAGATAAAAATCAAGATGCTATTATCCGCGAAGTTGTTAAGGCAGGCGATACGGTCCTAGTTGTACCAGCTCCAACAGATAGAACTGAAGTGCCAGAGGTTTTAGTTGAGAAAATACGTCACATCGTTCCAAAAGCTATAGCGCAAACAGCAGATTCTGTTGAAGACGCATTGGCTTTAGCATATAAACATACAAAAACTGGTGATATTATCACTGTTTGTGGTTCTTTATATATTTTAGGAGATGCTCGTCAGTGGTTTAACCATGAGATGAGTCACTAAGGTGAGCCTATGGAACTCTCACTTATTCCTAATCAGAAGAGAATCACATTCTATATTGAACGTTTAATTTATGGCGTTGTTGTGGCCATGCCTTTGCAACCAATGGTGGGTGATGTGCTCCTTTGGCTAGCGATAGGCCTTGCACTATATGATTTAATATCTAGTAAATCTTTGAGCTTACCAACAGGCTATTTATCGTGGTCTGTTATGATCTTTGTAGTATGGACTGGCATATCTTCTATAGTGTCAGAAAATTGGGATTGGTCAATTCAAAGTTGGTTTTATCAAATTGTGGCCAGTGGCGGTATGTATTATTTAGTTCGTACATACATTCAAACGCCTAAACAGTGGAACTATTTTCTTCGTGCCTTGCTAGGTACTGCTGTTCTAGTGTGTATCATAGGTGCTTATCAATATGTATTTGTTCCTAATATACATATAAAAGAGTGGGTCGATGCGGCACAGTTCCCTAAATTGATGCGTCGCATGTCGTCTACATTACAAAATCCTAACTTATTGGGTGCCTATCTATTGATGGTACTCAGCGTATGTATCAGTTATATCTTGGTATATATGAAGGAAAATCGTACGCGCGAAGTTATTTCAATGCTCATTATAGGTATTATATTATTCTTAACGATGCTATTAACCTATTCTCGGGGAATTTGGATTAGCTTTGGAGCGATGATTTTGTATTGGGCAATCTTTGTGGAGCGAAGATTATTCTTATCCCTATTAGCAGTGCCAATAATTTTGTACTTTTATGATGGTGAAATAGCTTCAAGGCTGTGGTCTATATTCCAAGGTCATGATACATCCGCTGATCTTCGATGGGCCTTATGGGATAGTACTATGTATATCGTACGAGAAAACCCTATCTTTGGTATTGGGTGGAATACATTTTATTTAGTATATCCAGACTATAATTATTATATTCAAGGACCTCACGTCTTGATGTATCATGCTCATAATTTATACCTTAATATGTTAGCTGAAACCGGTATCCCCGGATTGCTATCATTCCTAGCAGTTATCGTAGGTCATGTTATTACATCTATAAGACTTAAAGGGGATATATTCCGTCAAGCTGCGCAAATTGGTGTAGGCGCGTTGGCTATAGGTGTTTTATTTAGTGGCTTATCTGATTTTGAGCTATACAGTCATCAAGTGACTATTGTGTTTTGGCAATTGTTTGGCTGGGTAGGGGCCTTTGTAAAAGTTCAGCTGTCTGCTGATAAATCTACATAATTCCAGTAGCTTGTATAATTAGTATGTTTTATAGTAGATATATAATTTCATAATATGGTATACTTAATACATACCTTAGGTAGGTACGTATTAAGGAGTTATAACCGGTTTTCTAATGTTAGACATAATTGAACATTATCGTTGACATTTGAAAGCCGGTTTTTTGTATATCTTTGTATCTTTATAGGGAGGTGTATGGTCTAGTTCTTGTGTATAAGATGTTGTTTTATATTGAAAAGGGTCTATATATTGTATAGAGAGAGTTCGATTTAATTGAAAAACATCAATATATGCCATAAATCGATAATTCCTGTGAGTTATAGCGATGTGAATAAAACTTATGTGAATATATGAAAATCTATGCATTTTAATCATAATGCACCTATAAAGTGTGATGAAAAATACATTTTAGTCATATAAGTTGACAATACGTTGGATGTGGACTACGATGAAGTCGGTTTAAGGAACGACCAAGAGATCAAACTGTCGTTTATACAATGTTACTCTTAAAGGAGATGGTAATGGTGATAGACATCAAAGACCGCGTAAAAAATGTGGACCTGCAAGGTAAAATTGTCACTGCTTATGATGCAGCTCAGTTGATTAACCCTAATGATAAAGTTGGTATTTCCGGCTTTACACCATCGGGTTATGCAAAAGTTGTGCCATTGGCATTGGCAGAAAGAATGGAAAAAGAACCATTCAAAATTGATTTGTGGACAGGTGCTTCCGTAGGTGATGAAGCTGATGGCGCGTTAACTCGTGCTAACGGTATCAATCGTCGTTTCCCATATCAAACAAATGGGGATACACGTAAAGCCTTAAATAGCGGTGCTGTTAAATACATTGATATGCATTTAAGCACAATGGCACAAAATGTTCGCTATGGCTTCTTTGGTGATTTAGATGTAGCAATTATTGAAGCTGCACAAATCAACGAAGATGGCTCCATTGTTCCAACTACATCTGTTGGTAACTCTCCAACATTTGTTAGCCAAGCTAAAAAAGTTATCGTAGAAGTGAATGTATCCCAACCACTTTCCTTGGTAGGTATGCATGATATCTATGAACCACTCGATCCACCACATCGTAAACCAATTCCATTGGAAACACCTGGTGATCGTATTGGTACTGAAGCAATTCCTTGTGATCCAAGTAAAATTGTTGCAGTAGTACCTTGTGATGTTCCTGATACAACAAGACCTTTGGCACCTATCGATGATGATGCAAAAGCAATGAGTCAACACCTTATCAAATTCTTCGAACAAGAAATTGCAGAAGGTCGTTTACCTAAAAACTTGCTTCCATTACAATCTGGTGTAGGTTCCGTGGCGAATGCTGTAATCAGTGGTCTTGCTAAAGGCCCATTCACAGATTTGTCCATCTATACAGAAGTAATCCAAGATGGTATGTTCGACTTGATCGATGCTGGTAAAGTAACTGTATGTTCTGGTACTGCATTAAGTCCTTCTCCAGATGGGTTGAAACGTTTCTATGCGAATATTGATGAATATCGTAAAAAAATCATTCTTCGCCCACAAGAAATTTCCAACAACCCTGGTATTGCTCGCCGTATTGGTGTCATTGCCATGAATACCGCTATCGAATTTGATATTTTTGGCAATGTAAACTCTACTCATATTATGGGTAGCAAAATGATGAATGGCGTTGGTGGTTCTGGTGACTTTGCACGTAGTGCTTATCTCACTATTTTCTGCACTAACTCCGTTGCTAAAAATGGCGACATCAGTTCTATCGTTCCATATGTATCTCATGTGGATCATCCAGAACATGACACTATGATTTTCTGTACAGAACAAGGTGTTGCTGACTGCCGTGGTTTGAGCCCAGTGGAAAGAGCTCGTTTGATCATTGAAAAATGTGCTCACCCAGACTACAAACCTATGTTAACTGAATACCTAGAAAAAGCATTAGCTGCAACAAAGAATGCCCATACACCTATGTTGCTTGATGAAGCTCTTTCTTGGCATAAACGCTTCACAGAAACTGGAAGCATGAAAAAATAACCTGTTTTTTTAGGAGGATGATGAAAACATGGCTTACGAAAACTTAAAAGCCCAAATTGCTGAGTACAACAAACTTTGTGACGAAAAAAGTGCAAAAACTCCAGAACGTCAAAATTTAAAATACAACCGTGTATATACACCAGTTGATATCGAAGGTTTTGACTATGAACGTGATTTGGGTATGCCTGGCGAATTCCCTTACACTCGTGGCGTACAACCTACTATGTACCGTGGTCGTTTCTGGACAATGCGTATGTATGCAGGCTTCGCTACAGCAGAAGAATCTAACAAACGTTACCGCTACCTAATCGAGTCTGGTGCAACTGGTCTTTCCTGTGCATTCGACTTACCTACACAAATTGGTTATGACTCCGACGATGCAGTTGCAGAAGGCGAAGTTGGTAAAGTAGGTGTAGCGATTGACTCCTTGGCAGATATGGAAATCTTGTTCGACGGCATCGACCTTGGCAAAGTATCCACTTCCATGACAATCAACGCTCCAGCATCCGTTTTGTTGGCAATGTATATCGCAGTAGCTGAAAAACAAGGCGTACCTTCCACAGAATTGAAAGGTACAATTCAAAATGATATTTTGAAAGAATACGCAGCTCGTGGTACTTACATTTTCCCACCAAAACCATCCATGCGTTTGATTACTAATATCTTCGAATATTGTTCTCAAAATGTTCCAAAATGGAACACAATCTCCATCTCCGGTTACCATATCCGTGAAGCAGGTTCCACAGCAGCTCAAGAAATCGCATTCACAATTGCTGATGGTATCGCATACGTAGAAGCAGCTTTGAAAGCTGGTCTTGATGTTGATACATTCGCTGGTCGTCTTTCCTTCTTCTGGAATGCTCATAACAACGTACTTGAAGAAGTTGCTAAATTCCGTGCATCCCGCCGTTTATGGGCAACAATCATGAAAGAACGTTTTGGTGCTAAAAAACCAAAATCCATGATGCTTCGTGTACATACTCAAACAGCTGGTTCCATGTTGACTGCACAACAAGTTGATAACAACATCGTTCGTGTTGCTCTTCAAACTGCAGCTGCTGTAATGGGCGGTACTCAATCCTTACATACAAACTCCCGTGACGAAGCGTTGGCTCTTCCTACAGAAGCATCTGTACAAGTAGCTCTTCGTACACAACAAATCGTGGCTTACGAATCTGGTTTGGCTGACGTAGTTGACCCATTGGGCGGTTCCTACTATGTAGAAGCTATGACTAACGCTATCTATGACGAAGCTATGGCATACATCAAGAAAATTGATGAAATGGGCGGCGCTGTAGTAGCAATCGAAAAAGGCTACATCCAAAAAGAAATTCAAGAATCCGCTTACAAATGGCAAATGGAAGTTGAATCTGGCTTGCGCACAATCGTTGGCGTAAACAAATTCCAAGTTGAAGAAGAAGCTCCAAAAGACTTACTTCGCGTAGATGCTTCCGTTGGTGTTAACCAATCCAAGAAAACTCAAGCAGTTCGCGCTAACCGCGATCAAGCAGCAGTTGATAAAGCATTAGCAGCTCTTAAAGCTGGTGCAGCTGATGAAAACGTTAACTTGATGCCATTAATTCTTGATGCAGTTAAAACATACGCTACTTTGGGTGAAATTTGTAATGTATTGCGCGAAGTATTCGGTGAATACGAAGCTCATTCCACATTATAATATCGGCTAATTTCGGAGGTAATTAATCATGGCAGAAAAACGTATTAGAGTAATCGTAGCAAAACCAGGTCTTGATGGTCATGACCGTGGTGCAAAAGTAGTAGCACGCGCACTTCGCGATGCTGGTTTCGAAGTAATCTACACTGGTCTTCGTCAAACTCCAGAACAAATCGTAGAAGCAGCTCTTTCTGAAGACGTTAATGTAGTTGCATTATCCCTTCTTTCTGGTGCTCATAACACATTGTTCCCTAAAATTGTTGAACTTTTGAAAGAAAAAGGCATGGGCGATGTACTTGTAATCGGTGGTGGCGTTATTCCTGACGCTGATATCCCTGGCTTGAAAAAAGCTGGCGTAGCAGCAGTATTCACACCTGGTACACCAACTGGCGATATCGTTAAATTCATCAACGAAAACGTTAAATAATTAATTGGGCAAGAGAGGGGTTCAACTGAATAGTTGACTCCCCTCTATTCCCATATTTTAAGATAGGTGGTGAGGCGAGTGGATTTAGTTAAAGAACTTTTTGAAGGTTCCCGACTAGCCTTAGCACGGTCCATAACAGCTGTAGAAAACGAGTATGAAAATGCCATTGATATTATGAAGGCTATTTACCCTAAAACAGGGAATGCACGTATTCTCGGTATTACTGGGGCCCCTGGTGCTGGTAAAAGTACTTTGACTGATAAAGTTGTTAAACATTATCTAGATCAAGGTAAAAAAATCGGCATCGTTGCCATCGACCCAACAAGCCCATTCTCTGGTGGTGCTATCTTGGGGGACCGTATTCGAATGAATGATTTGACATTAAATGAAAATGTATTTATTCGAAGCATGGGCACGCGTGGTAGTCTTGGTGGTTTATCCAAAAAGACTGCGGACGTTGTAAAACTCATGGATGCCTTTGGCATGGATTTAGTAATCATTGAAACAGTAGGTGTAGGTCAATCCGAAGTAGATATCGTTAAAAATGCTGATACTACATTGGTTGTACTTGTTCCTGGTCTCGGTGATGATATCCAAGCTATCAAAGCGGGTATTCTTGAAATTGGCGATGTATTTGCTATCAATAAAGCTGACCGAGATGGTTGTGATCGTTTGAATGTAGAAATTGAAATGATGCTTGACCTAGACTCTCGTGAAGTAAAATGGCGCCCACCAATTAAGCGCACAATTGCTAGCAAGGACCAAGGCGTAGATGAACTCATCGACGCTTTAGATGAACATTTTGAGTATCTTGAAGATTCTGGTGAATTGGAATCTCGTCGGGCAGAACGTACTCGTGATGAAATCATCGCAATGATTAATGAACAAATTGGTCGTTATGTAGCTGATAAAATCGTTACAAGCGACGAATTTAATAGCCAAGTGGCAGCTGTTAACGAACGCGAAAGCGATCCATACACAGTTGTTAACGGCGTAATGACAAGCGTGCTAAAGTAGACGGCGACTACATAGCATTAGAGATTTAGCCTTATAAAGGAGATAATCGAAATGGCTTTTAAAGTATTACAAGTGGATCACATCGGTATTGGTGTTAATGATTTAGCAGCAACTAAAGAATTCTATAAAAATGCATTGGGTATTCAACATCTTCCTGAAGATGAAGTGGTTGAAGAACAAAAAGTAAAAGTATCCTTCTTCCCATGTGGCGATGCTGAACTTGAATTCTTAGAAACTACAACTCCAGATGGCCCTATCGGTAAATTCATCGAAAAAAATGGCGGTCGTGATGGTATCCAACACGTTGCATTGCGCGTTGATAATATTGAAAATGCTATTGCTGATTTGATGGCTAAAGGCGTTCGTATGATTGACGAAAAACCTCGTTACGGTGCAGGCGGTTCCTCTATTGCTTTCTTACATCCAAAAGCAACAGGTGGCGTATTGCTTGAATTATGTCAACGTATGAAATAATACAGTATCCAATTCACATCATTATGTATGAGTAATAGATATACATATTCATATAATCACTAGTTATATATTAAATATGTATGCATGCTTGAACTTTAATTATTTATGAAATAAAATGATACTGTAACAAGTTTTATTTGGAGGTGCTATAATGGCAACAGTGCAAGAAAAAATCGAGTTATTGCACGAAAAACTAGCTAAAGTTAAAGCTGGTGGCGGTGAAAAACGCGTTGAGAAACAACATTCTCAAGGTAAAATGACTGCTCGTGAACGTTTGGCTAAATTATTCGATGACAACTCTTTTGTTGAACTTGATCAATTCGTTAAACATCGTTGTGTTAACTTTGGTCAAGACAAAAAAGAATTACCAGGCGAAGGTGTAGTAACTGGTTATGGTACTATCGACGGTCGTTTAGTATATGCATTTGCACAAGACTTCACTGTAGAAGGTGGTTCTCTTGGTGAAATGCATGCTGCTAAAATCGTTAAAGTACAACGTTTAGCAATGAAAATGGGTGCTCCTATCGTTGGTATCAATGATTCCGGCGGTGCTCGTATTCAAGAAGCAGTAGATGCGCTTGCTGGTTACGGTAAAATTTTCTTTGAAAATACAAATGCATCTGGCGTTATTCCACAAATTTCCGTAATCATGGGCCCATGTGCAGGTGGTGCTGTATATTCTCCAGCATTAACTGACTTCATCTACATGGTTAAAAACACATCTCAAATGTTCATCACTGGTCCTGCAGTTATCAAATCTGTAACTGGTGAAGAAGTAACAGCTGAAGACCTTGGTGGTGCAATGGCTCACAACTCCGTATCTGGTGTTGCTCACTTTGCAGCTGAAGATGAAGATGATTGCATCGCTCAAATTCGCTACTTATTAGGCTTCTTGCCATCCAATAATATGGAAGATGCTCCATTAGTAGATACTGGCGATGATCCAACTCGCGAAGACGAAGGCTTGAACAGCTTGTTGCCTGATAACAGTAACATGCCATACGACATGAAAGATGTTATCGCAGCTACTGTAGATAATGGTGAATACTATGAAGTACAACCATTCTATGCTACAAATATTATTACTTGTTTCGCACGTTTTGACGGTCAATCCGTTGGTATCATTGCTAACCAACCAAAAGTAATGGCTGGTTGCTTGGACATCAATGCATCCGACAAATCTTCCCGTTTCATCCGTTTCTGTGATGCTTTCAATATTCCAATCGTTAACTTCGTTGACGTTCCTGGTTTCTTGCCTGGCACAAATCAAGAATGGGGCGGTATCATTCGTCATGGTGCTAAAATGTTGTATGCTTACTCTGAAGCTACAGTACCAAAAATTACTGTTATCACTCGTAAAGCATATGGCGGTTCTTACCTCGCTATGTGTTCCCAAGATTTGGGCGCTGACCAAGTATACGCTTGGCCTACATCCGAAATCGCTGTAATGGGTCCTGCTGGTGCAGCTAACATTATCTTCAAGAAAGACGAAGATAAAGATGCTAAAACAGCTAAATACGTAGAAGAGTTCGCAACTCCATACAAAGCTGCAGAACGTGGCTTCGTAGACGTTGTAATCGAACCAAAACAAACTCGCCCAGCAGTTATCAACGCTTTGGCAATGCTTGCAAGCAAACGCGAAAACCGTGCTCCAAAGAAACATGGTAATATTCCATTATAATTCGTTTCGATAACAAGAACATCGAATTTGGGAGATACCTTTCTTTACTAATTTTTTAGAAAGGGGAATGATTAT
>CATWLR010000005.1:0-12532 GCA_958351665.1 Veillonella infantium
TATTTCAAACAAACTTGTTTCTAAATAATACATTTTATATTTACAATATCCACATAGTTCGTAGGATTTGGAGTAGCTTTATTTACGTACGTATCATTAACCACTAAATCAACGCTACCTTGATTTGATAATTCAGCACCATCTACGACGCCTAGCTTAGATAACAGTTTGGCCCCTTCTTGTTGTGTAACCCCTACGGATTGAAGGCCTGCTTTATCAACAGTGAGGACCACTAAATTATGATCTTTTGTAGTTCCTATGAAACTACGAGCTTTATTATGGGTCCCATCAGCACCTACATAATTGCCATTCTTCAATACCATAGTACCCGCTTGTAGCGCTGCACCACCAGTAGTGCTAACTTGTGCTAACTCCGGTCTATTTTGAATCGTAATCGGTGTGCCCACTTTTAATTTACGCAGTGCATCTCTTGATTCTCCATGCCCAGATAATACATATTGGTTTTCTCCAATTTTAGAATTTCCTTTTTGACCACTAACGACCTTGCCATTGGCTACAGTCACTTCATAGCCGAAGTCATTAGTTTTTGTAGAAGGCCCATAAGCTGATGTATATAGGGTCAAGGCATTTTCTTTACGTCCTGTATTAACAGATGTAATTAGGAAGGTATCTTTTTGTGTTTTAGCTTGTAATAATGGTCTCTTTTCTTCAATAAAATATCCCCGATTTGGTGTATATCGCAAGGTGCCACGATTAGAAATACGCTCTAAATCAATCGTTCCATCACTAGCTACTGAATAAGGACGATCAAAACTTTCGCCCTTTACCTTTGCTCCAATGATGGCAGTATGAGATTGAATCACAGATGATAAGGTTTTTCCTTCTGGAACATGGGCTACTACCATAGGTGAATCATTATCAACGGATAGCGCAAAGGCTTGAATCTTACCTTCTGCTACAGTGTTATTAATCTTGCTATACGTAACGGATTTATTTACATCTTTTGTTGTTTGTTGAGCATAGCTATAAAATAGATCCACTACAATACGCGATGGCTTTTCCAATGTAAACTCATGGTGTTGTACATCCTTATTAGCCGTCAATGTTACTTGTAAAGCGCCATTAACAGGTTGCAAACCAATACCTTTTAAAACACCTGTTTTCGTATTATTTTGAGCTACAGGTCCAGTTAATCCATTTGTCGTACCACCTAGGTTAAGGGTAAGAGCATGTGTGGACTCATTATAAGATTTAGTCCAAGATACAGGCATTTCAGACACATCTAATACGATTCGACTTGTACCTTCGTGATTAGATACACGTACGCCGGTTAAATTTCCAGCTTCCGCATAAGGTATTGTACTGCCTAGAAAGCCTAACACAGCAAAAGTCATATATAAATATCGTTTCATTTACAATTCCTCTATAGCGATAACCTATATTAATAGATTTATATTCATACATCAATTTTATACAATATACTTTTACTATAGTATACATCATATAGATGAAAATTACAAAAAGGATACACTAAAAAAGAAGTTACTATCTACGGTCATTCCATTTTTCAATGGCCTATCTATAAATAGTAACTTCTCCAAATTTTACATTATTTCAATGAAATATTTTATTGTAATTCATCCAATGTATCACGCAATTGTGACATTTCATCAAGAGCTTTTGCAACCCCTTTGATAACAGCATATCGCGGAGACTCTACCAAATAAGATGCAATACCAACAGAACGTGTAATAACACGATCTAAACCATCGATGAGAGCACCGCCACCTGTCAGAATGATACCATGATCATTAATGGCTGCTACAAGTTCTGGAGGCGTTTTTTCTAAAATCGATTTAATGCCTTCTAGAATATTCATCACTTGCGCCTCTAAGGCACGTTGAATTTCTAAGGAATTAACAGCAACCATCTTAGGCAGTCCAGAGCTAGCATCACGCCCTCTAACCTCTATAGTTCGTTCTTTAGCTCGTCGATCTACGGTACCAACAGAAATCTTTATCTTTTCTGCTGTTAAAGGTCCAATAACAAGTCGCTTCTTACGACGTATATAGCGAATAATAGATTCATTGAAGGAATCTCCCCCAATGCGAAGGGATTCACTCACAACAACGCCAGTATCACAAAGAACGGCAATATCAGTAGTACCGCCACCTACATCGACAACCATAGCTCCAACTTGGTCAGCATCATTGAGGCCTGTACCCATAGCTGCTGCTAATGGTTCCTCTATAAGAACAGTCTTTTTAGCGCCTGTTCTAAGTAAAGCCTCTAAAATAGCACGTTTTTCAACAGGCGTAATTCCAGATGGCACACATACGATAATACGCGTTTTCATCAATCTAGAAGCAGGCACAACGGAACGAATAAAGTATTTTAACATAAATTCGGTCATATCGTAATCTGCGATAACACCCGCTTGAACAGGACGAATAACAGATATGCCTTTAGGTGTACGCCCAACCATAGAACGTGCAGCTTCACCTAACGCGAGAATATCTCCAGTTTTATCATCCCGCGCAATATAGGCAGGCTCATCTAAGACTAGCCCTTTCCCTTTAGCAAAGATAAGAATATTGGCAGTTCCCAAATCTATACCTAAGTCAAAATTCAATGAACGATTCAATCGTCCCATTAAATCGCCTACTTGTTCAGGACGAACTAATCGCTTTAATGTCATAGCAGGTGTAGTTTTCGCTATGGCAACAGTTTCACGATTACGACGCTCAACACGGCGCATTTTGGTGACTTTAACCATTGCTTCGCGCATATTGGAAGCCAAATGGCTAGCTTGCTTAGCTACGCCTTCTGAAAGCTTCGTAGACTTGCGTTTCGTCCTTCGTAATGGTTTACGATTAGAACTAGTTTTAGCATTTTCAACCTTTGCAGCACCTAAGTTTTGTTGCTCGTTGTATAAAGCCGGCCCTTTTGAGCGCCGGCTTCGTTTCTTTTTATTCTGTTTTGGCTCTGTACTTTTATTCGTCAACCCGAACAATATCAGCACCTAACCTTTGCAATTTACCTACGAAATCATCATAACCACGATCGATATGATGTAGACGACCTACTTCAGTTCTACCTTCTGCAGTCAACGCAGCACAAACAAGAGCCGCACCTGCACGCAAGTCTGTAGCATTAACTACAGCACCATGTAAGCGTGGCATACCTTCTACAATCGCTTGACGATTGTCGATATCGATATGGGCACCCATTTTGCGAAGTTCCGCAACGTGCATGAAGCGATTTTCAAATACAGTTTCTGTTACAGTACTTGTACCTTCAGCGATTGTAGTAAGCGCCATAAATTGAGCTTGCATATCTGTTGGGAAACCTGGGTATGGTAATGTTTTAATATCAACAGCTTTAATGCCTTTGCCAGTACTGATAACGCGAATACCATCAATTTCTTCCTCTACAGTAACGCCAGCTTCTTTTAACTTAGCTACTACTGGTTTCAAATGTTCTGGCAATGCATTTTCTACAAATACGTCACCACCAGCCATAGCAGCAGCAATCAAATATGTACCAGCTTCGATACGGTCAGGAATAACCGTATGAATTGCACCATGTAATTGAGGCACACCTTCAATGCGGATTACATTTGTACCAGCACCGCGAATATTAGCGCCCATTGCATTCAAGAATGTTGCTAAATCAACGATCTCAGGTTCTTCCGCAGCATTTTCGATAACAGTTTTACCTTCCGCCATAGAAGCGGCCATAATTACATTTTCTGTAGCCCCTACACTTGGGAAATCCAAGTAGATTTGAGTGCCTTTAAGGCCTTCTGGAGCATGTGCATATACATAATCTTCAGTAATTTCAATTTTAGCACCTAACGCTTCGAAAGCTTTTAGGTGAAGATCAATAGGACGTGCACCAATCGCACAACCACCTGGCATGGAGATTTTAGCCTCCCCTTTACGCGCCAAAAGTGGACCCATTACGAGGAAAGATGCACGCATTTTGCGTACAAGCTCATAAGGAGCTTCCGTAGCAGTCAATGTAGACGCATCGAAAATAATTTCATCATCTGCTTTATTACGAGTAATTTTAACCCCCAAAGACTCGATAACTTGGCAAATTGTACCTACATCTTCCAAATTTGGAATTTCAAGTAATTTACTAGGTGTTGATGCTAGCAAAGTACCGGCAATAATAGGGAGTACCGCATTTTTAGCACTACTAACACGTACACGGCCTTCCAACCGGTTGCCACCTTGAATGATTAGCTTTTCCAACAGAATTCCTCCTACACTTTATATCGATCATCTTGTATGAACTACAAGACGTTGTATTTATAACGTCATATACTAAATGTTATTATACTATTTTTCGATATATCTCATCAAGAGACTGTGAGAAAATACTGAGAAAAAAAGCCCCTCATTTAATATGTACCCATTTTCCTGGACAACCGGTAAAGGGGGTACATATCAAATGAGGGGCCTAATTATTATTTTGCTTTTAAGGATTTTAGTTTCTCATCCATATGCACTGTATCTAAGAAACGAACAGTACCTGTTTTAGAACGCATTACGATAGTATGTGTACGCGCACCACCAGGGAAGTATTGAATAGCATTCAATAAGTTACCGCGAGTAATAGCAGTAGCCGCAAAGATAACATCATCTGTACGAACTAAATCATCCAATGTAAGTACTTGATTTACATCGGTAATACCCATTTCATGACAACGACGAATTTCTTCTTCTGTTTCTGGTTTCAAGCGCGCTTGCATATCGCCACCTACGCACTTTAAAGCTGCTGCAGCCAATACGCCTTCTGGTGCACCACCAGTACCAACAACCATGTGCACACCAGAACCTTCGATACAACATTCCATAGCTGGGTTAACATCGCCATCAGAAATTAACATAATACGTGCGCCAAGATCACGCGCTTCTTTCATCAAACCATGATGACGCTCACGATCAAGCATTACAAGTGTAATTTCATCAACATTGCGATTCATTTTTGCAGCTACATTTTTAATATTTTCTGTTAAAGATTTTGTAATATCGATAGCACCTGCACCACGAGGACCAACACAAAGTTTTTCCATGTACATATCTGGCGCATGTAACAAGCCACCTTTTTCAGCAATAGCCATAACTGCAATCGCACCATTTTGGCCTTTTGCAATCAAGTTTGTGCCTTCAATAGGGTCAACTGCGATGTCTACTTCTGGGCCACCCGCACCTACATGTTCACCAATATAAAGCATAGGTGCTTCATCGATTTCGCCTTCACCAATAACTACTGTACCAGAAATACGAACAGAGTCAAATGCTTGACGCATTGCGTCTACAGCAAGACCATCCGCTGCATCCTTTTGACCGCGACCAAGTAAACGACCACTGCGCAAAGCAGCCGCTTCAACGACACGAGCAAATTCCAAAGATAATGTACGATCCATAATAGGCCTCCTTATAAGTCCTGTGTGTATTGTAATATGACCCTTACATCGAGCCGAATACTTAACTTATTGATTAGCTTGTTTCCAATCTGCCATAAATTTTTCAAGCCCTGCATCTGTTAGTGGATGTTTCATAGCTTGCATAAGCACTTTAAATGGCACAGTTGCAATATGAGCACCAGCTTTTGCACATTGAATGATATGCAATGGTGTTCTCACACTAGCCGCAATAATTTCAGTTTCAATGCCATGAATAGCAAATATATCTGCAATATCTTGAATCAATGTAAGACCATCCATACTGATATCATCAATACGGCCAACAAATGGGCTCACATAGGTAGCACCTGCACGAGCTGCTAATAAGGCTTGGTTGGCAGAGAAGATTAAGGTTACATTAGTTTTAATGCCTTCTTTGCTTAAAACTGCAACAGCTTTAAGACCTTCTGGAGTCATAGGCACTTTGATAACTACATTAGAGCCTAATTTTACAAGCTCATGAGCTTCCCCGATCATACCTTCTGCATCAGAAGCAATAACCTCTGCACTCACAGGGCCCTCTACCAAATTAGCGATTTCAGAAATAACTTGTTTTAAATCGCGTTTAGCTTTCACGATAAGGGATGGGTTAGTAGTAACACCATCAATAAACCCAAAAGCATACGCTTCTTTAATCTCATCAAATTCTGCGGTATCAATAAAAAACTTCATCAAATACCCCCTCTTATTTCGCTGCCTTGATTACTTCTACGCCACCCATGTAAGGTACAAGCACTTTAGGAATCACAACAGAGCCATCAGCTTGTTGATAGTTTTCCAAGATAGCTGCTACTGTACGACCTACAGCAAGACCAGAGCCATTTAATGTATGAACGAATTCTGGTTTACCTTTAGGACCACGACGGAATTTAATGTTTGCACGACGAGCTTGGAAATCAGTCATATTAGAACAAGAAGAAATCTCTCTATACTTGCCTTGAGCTGGCATCCATACCTCTACATCATATGTTTTAGCAGAACCAAAGCCAATATCACCTGTACAAAGTGTAATTACACGGAATGGCAACTCCAATAAGCGCAATACTTCTTCTGCATTATCAGTCAATGTTTCTAATTCTTTGTAAGAATCTTCAGGTTTAGCTAATTTAACCATTTCAACTTTGTTGAATTGATGTTGACGGATAAGACCACGAGTATCACGACCTGCAGAACCTGCTTCAGCACGGAAGCATGCAGTAAATGCAGTATAATATTTTGGCAATTCCTCTTCGCGCTAGTTAGTCAATGTAACCTCTGCGGTAGGAATCAAGAAATATTCAGTATCTTCTACATGGTACATATCTTCAGCAAATTTAGGTAATTGACCAGTACCTGTCAAAGTTTCACGCGTTACCATGTATGGAGTCATCATTTCAGTGTAGCCTTGTTTATCTACATGAAGATCAACCATGAAGTTAATAAGAGCACGTTCTAAACGAGCACCTAAACCTTTATATACAGTGAAACGAGCACCGCTCATTTTACCAGCGCGATTGAAATCAAGGATGTCAAGATTTTCACCTAAATCCCAATGAGCTTGTACATCAAAGTCGAATTGACGTGGTTCGCCCCATTTGCGTTGTTCTACATTTTCATCTTCATCAGCACCAACAGGAACAGATGCATCACACATGTTTGGCAACATCAATGCCGCATCACGTAATTTTGCTTCTACATCGCGAATACGATTATCAAGCTCAGCAATATCATCGCCTACTTTTTTCATTTCTGCGATTTTATCATCCGCATTTTCTTTATTGCGTTTTAATTGGCTAATTTCTTCAGTTACAGAGTTGCGAAGGGCTTTTAACTCCTCAACTTTACCAATCAACTGACGGCGTTCATCATAAGCGGATACAAAGGTTTCCAAATCGCCTTTCGTGTGACGATTATCTAAGTTTTGTTGCACTAAATCAATATTTTCACGGACAAATTTTAAGTCTAACATACTATGAACCTCATCTTCCAACTATGCTACGAACAATATATTCAATACGTTTAAGTATACCATATATTGGTGTATTTATCATTAAATTATAAGATATCTACTAGTTTTGTCGCTAATTTTTATACTATTCATCATCATCTTCTTCTAGTAAATAATCTTTTGCCATCCATTTTCGAGTGCCTGTGAAAGAAATGGTAACCCATTTTTCCGAAGGATTCCCTCCGATTTCTTGGTCAATTTCATTGCGAATCGCATCGATTTCAGCAATCGTTTGATATGGAAAATTCTTGCGAACTAAAATATCAATTTCAATAATTCGAGTGTTGCCATATACTTGTACGCTAGAAACATAATCCTTGAAATTGTACTTTTCCATAAAGCAATCCATAATTTCCTGCACTTCATTATGTAATGAAGTTGGTGCCCACCCCAACACTTGTTTTACAGATGGGATGATAATACGGAACGCTGACGGTATCATCTGTACGGCTAATACAATGAGCACAATGGGGTCAATATACGCTGCCCAATCAGCATATTCAGTTCCTTCTAACATGATGGCCACTACAAAGCTGATTAAGATAGCTGCTTCTAACAAAGCATCAACATACCAACTTACATTATCAAATTTGATTAAGTTGGACTGCAGACTCTTATTAATGCGACGCACATATAAGTAATACATTGTGTCCGCCACTGTAAAGAAGATAGCATAGTAAATAGCGGGTCCAAAATCTACATGACGACCACCCGATATAAGATCTGTAATACCACTAGATAAGGCATAGATTACAATTAGTAATATAAAAAATCCTTCTACGGCCAATACTAAAGGTTCAAACTGCCAATATCCAAACTGAAAGCGCTTACTCGTTTCACGGGCTATTAATTTGGCTGTCATTAACATCATGATTTTAATAACAACATCGACAAAGGAAAATACACCATCTAATAAGACCGCACTAGAACCCGTGACAATCCCCATTATAGTACCGCTTACCGCTACTAGAGCCATCAGGCCAACGGATTGCATAAGTAACTTCTGCTCTATAGAGCGCCTTGCCCCTAATATATCCATCAAGTACCCCACTTTCTTAATTTATACATTATTTTATTATACACCAAGGGTATTGATGCGCAACATGAGGCCAAATCAAAACAGGTAGTTTGCCTTATATACAAACTACCTGCTATAAATACTATTTAATTC
Organism: Veillonella infantium; assembly: GCA_958351665.1. Lineage (GTDB taxonomy): Bacteria > Bacillota > Negativicutes > Veillonellales > Veillonellaceae > Veillonella > Veillonella infantium_A. Next base: position 8,596 of record CATWLR010000005.1, read on the forward strand.
TATTTTGTATTCCCATGCTATTACATATCACATATTAACCTTGAGGATTAGGTACTATATGTCCGGCTACATAGCGCTCAACAATATGTCGATCATCACCAACATATAACCAACGCTCTAATCGTTCTTCTAAGGTGCGTTCATTAGGGTCAAATATTGATGTATCGTCAATGATAAGGGCATCTAAGTCACAACCTTTTTCAAAGCTACCAACCTTACCAAAGAACTTGCCGCCGCCCTTTGTAGCCATATAGAAAGCTTCACTTAATGTAAGTGGAGCATATGTTTGATCAACTTCTACCCATTTCATTTTTGATAATCCAATAGCTTCCGTAAGAACCTTTGCCATCGATACAATATGACCACCAGAGATATCGGAGCCCAAACCAATCGGTATATTCCGTTTCATTAGCTTACGAATCGGTGCAATACCACTTGATAGATTTACATTAGAATATGGACAGTGAGATACCATAGTTTGAGTTTCTGCCATACGATCTATTTCTACATCGCTTAAATGAATGCAGTGAGCCATCACTGTCGGTACCTGTCCCATTAAGCGATGTTCATAGTACACATCTGTATAATTTGGTGACTCTGGATGTAATGATGCAACCCAATCAATTTCACCATGATTTTCGGACAAGTGAGATTGAATTGGTACATTATATTCTTCTGCTAATTTCCCTAGTCCACTCATTAATTCACTTGTACAAGATGCTAAACTACTAGGTGTAATAATTCGTTTATCCAATTCACCAAACAGCGATGATGCATCTAGCCAATCTTTTGTATCAATCAAGGACTGTTGTGTTTTCTCAATCAAGAGTTCTGGACTATTACGATCCATATTTACCTTACCTACATAGGCCGATAGTCCTGCTTTTTGTAAAAGCTCCATCAATACTAATGTGCTTTCTTTATGGATAGTACCAAATAGTATACTTCTAGTAGTCCCATTGCGCCATAAATCCTGTACAAAGGCGCCATATACTAACCGTGCATAATCTGAATCACTAAACTTTGCCTCTTCAGGAAATGTATAGGTTTCTAACCAAGGCAGTAATTCTTTGTCCATGCCAAGGCCACGGTTACAATATTGCGGAGCATGAGCATGTGTATCTACAAAGCCTGGAATGATGAGATTATCACCATAATCAGTGACCTCGCACTCTGCATAGGCTGGTGGAATACTTTCCCCACAATATACGACCACGCCATCTACGGCAATGATATAGCCATGTGGAATAGATATAAATTCTGAAGGCCACGGTGTATATAATATATTTCCTTTTAAAATAAGTGTCAAATTCATATAACCTCCTCGCGTGATGAGAGCCCTAAAGCACTATGCTCGAATAACACGCTAGATTTTCTTTAATATTCTTTTTTCAATACATAGCCATAGGCTTGTTTATATCCATTTGATTGTTCAGTAATGTATACACCTTGTATTTCCGGCGCAAAACCAGGTAGTTGATTAATGCCTTCTTCTAGGGCTAAGAAATAGTCACACGCAGTCTTGGACCAACGCTCCCCTGGCTGAACACATATTACACCTGGCGGATACGGAAGAGCCCCTTCAAGAGCAATACGCCCTTTTGCCTCACATAAAGGAACTAATTCTCCTTTGTTACGTTGAAACTCAAAGTTAGCTTCTTGTGGATTCATTACATAGTCAGGGAAGTATTCACCCAAGAATAATCGCTGTTGCAGAAGGCTTACATTTCTAGACTTATAAAAGTCATGCATTTCTTGGCATAACCGACGAATATGATAGCCTTTATATTTGTCTATATGACTATAGTAAATCGATGGCAATACCTCTTCCATCGGTACATCGCGATCTATGAGTTCTTCAAACCGAACGAGTTCCGCCACCAGCGCATCCATCTTATGCTTAGATTCTGCTGGTGTCATGAGGAATAAGATTGTATTTAAATCACATTTTTCAGGGATAATTCGATTTTCTCGTAAATAATTAGCGAGAATATTCGCAGGGATGCCAAATTCTTCATATTCTCCAGTTTCCACATTGATTCCTGGTGTAATCAGTTGAAATTTACATGGATCAATGAAATACTGTCCTTCACCATAGCCGTTAAAAGAATGCCACTTAGCTTCTGGCTCAAAAGCAAAATATTTTACATCACAAGCCATCTCATGGGTATTTCCCTCTTCCCATGGCTTACCATGAACAATTGGAGGTACTAAGGGGCGTAAATATTTACATTGTTTCAATACGGCTTTACGCGCATCAATAGCTACCTCAACACATTCACGCCATAATGTTTGTCCCAGCTGGCCTTCATGAATTTTCGCATTAACATCAAGCGATGCAAATAATGGATAAAACGGAGATGTAGATGCATGCATCATAAAAGAGTTATTAAAACGTTTATGATCCACATAGCGTTCTTGTCCCTTTATATGACTGTCTTTTTTATGAATTTGGGATGTTTGTGAAAAGCCAGCTTGTTGCTTATGTACTGATTGAGTAACTAAAATGCCAGGGTCATTTGGGCCCAATTCTAACAACAACGGACTACAGTCTTTCATCATAGGAATAAACTGTTCATACCCAACCCAAGCAGAATCAAAGAAAATATAGTCGCAAAGATGGCCTATTTTATCTACTACTTGCCGTGCATTATAAATCGTACCATCATAGGTTCCTAGTTGAATAACTGCTAATCGAATGGGACGTTTTGCATTTGCTTTTTCAGGTGATTTTTCTGCCACTAATTGACGTATATAACTTTCATCAAAGCAATGATCTAAAATACCGCCAATGGAGCCAAAGGGATTACGTGCTGTCTCAAGATATATAGGCGTAGCACCAGACATAACGAGGCCACCATGGCAGATAGATTTATGATTATTACGATCATATAAAATAATATCCCCTGGTGTTAAAAGAGCATTAAGCACTACCTTATTCGCAGAAGATGTACCATTCAATACAAAATAGGTTTTATCCGCATTGTAAACCTTAGCTGCATGTGCTTGAGCATCATATGCATAGCCTTCATGAATTAAGAGATCCCCTAATTTTACATCTGCATTGCAAAGATCAGCTCTAAATATATTTTCTCCAAAGAAATTGTAAAAGGCACGACCCGTAGGATGTTTATAGAAGAATTGGCCCCCTTGATGACCTGGACAGTCAAACTGTGAATTTTCATCCCCTACATAATCAGATAAAGCCCTGAAAAATGGTGGTAAAATAGATGCTTCATAGTTTGCTACAACGTTCTCTATCTCTGATATACAGTCGTCGATACTCATAGATAAGAGCTCTATAATGGACGTGATACGATTTCCGTAAAGAGATATATCTTTAGATGCATCAAGTCTTAAGACAATAACAGGTATACCAAAGGAGCTAATTTGATTATTATTCACAAGATCTAGCTCACCATCGTCGATAACAACGGCACCTACATCTGTAAAATCTGTTTCAAAAACGCCAACACATGTGCGTCCTGCTATGGATTTAATTTTGGATTGCACGGAATCAGATAAAGCAACCTTTAAATGTTTCACAGTCTTCTCCTTTCGTAACTAAATATCATAGTCAACATATACTACAACACCATATATAGAATAAATATAATATTCATAGAATATAATAATCATAAAACATAATATTCATATCATATAACGAATAAAAAGGCTCTCTACTCAAAGAATAGAGAGCCTTTTGGTTTTAGATTATTCAGCTGCTTCTTCTTCAGCTTCAATATGCTTAGGAGCTTCTGGTTTCATCAATGGGAACAACAATACATCGCGGATGGATGCAGAGTCTGTTAAGAACATAACGAGACGGTCAATACCAACACCTAAACCTGCTGTTGGAGGTAAACCGTATTCAAGAGCTGTAACGAAGTCTTCATCCATACGGTGAGCTTCATCATCGCCAGCTTCGCGTTCTTTC
>CATWLR010000006.1:0-12062 GCA_958351665.1 Veillonella infantium
ATCTTAGGAATATTTTTTTATATACAACATCCTCAAATGAGAATGGTATATACGAAAATTTAAACTTGGGCAGCGTTGCGCTCTAATTCCAAGTCTTGAATCATTTGGAGATCGTCTTGTGGAGATCGACCACCAGTTGTTAAGTATCCACCAACCATGATGCCGTTAAGGCCACCTTTTAAGGCATAAGCTTGTAAGTCACGAAGATTTACTTCACGACCGCCAGCTGTACGAATCAATGCGTTTGGCAAGATGAAACGGAATACGGCGAAGGTGCGTAAGATATCGAGTGGACGTAAAGCCTTGTTGCTTTCAAATGGTGTACCTTTAACAGGATTCAAAATGTTGATTGGTACGGAGTCAATATGCAAGCGTTTAAGCTCGAATGCCATTTCTACGCGTTGTTCTAATGTTTCGTTTAGACCAATAATACCGCCAGAGCAAACACGAATGCCTGCTTTTTGGGCATTGTCGATAGTAGACATTTTATCTTCATAGGAATGGGTTGTACAAATGTCTGGGAAGTGACTAGGTGCCGTTTCGATATTGGAGTGGTATCGAGTTACACCCACTTCTTTTAATTTGAGAGCTTGTTCGTAAGTTAACAAACCAAGAGAACAGCAAATTTCGAGACCTACTTCATTTTTAATACGGTCTAATACGCGAATGATTTGGTTAAATTCGTTTGGGTTATTAGTATTACGACCACTCGTTACGATAGAAAAACGAATAGCGCCTGCTTCTTTAGCTTTGCGTGCCGCATCGAGGATGCTTTCATCATCCATGAACGGATATTCTTGAACACCTGTTTCGTGATGGGCAGATTGGGCACAGAATTTACAGTTTTCAGGACATTTACCAGATCGTGCATTTACAATGGCGCATACATCCACGGAGTTGTCATTGAAATGCTGGCGAATTTTATCGGCCATAGCAAGTAAAATCATAGTGTCATCATCTGAAGTATGAATCAGCTCGATTGCTTCTTTCTTAGTGATTTCGCCGCCGTTCATAATGCGGTTGGCAATAGTAAGGATTTTTTCGTATGTACCCACTTGGGTTGATTGTTGATCTGTAGGCAAAGCCATAATAGCCTCCAAGAATTGTTAACTTAATAAAAACATAAAATATTGACAATTTGATTGTAAACGTTCGTGTATAAATTGTCAACTTAATGTATTTTTAAGTTAACAAAAATGTCGCAGTAGGTTTTAGACCATTTTTAATACAGGTAAGGCCTATAGTTTGAATCTAATTGGAGATACCATATTTTAGTATCTATTTTGATAGATTGATTGATAGTTATTTTTAAGTAATCTTTACGGTTTTGTAGTATAATAAAATATTGTAATTACTATATATAACTATAATAAAAGTACTAATACAAGGAGTGGATATAGATGCAGCCATTTCGATTTATACACTGTGGTGACCTGCATTTAGGGGCACCCTTTCAATATGCTACAGGTATTAGCCGCGCCGTTGATCGTGCCGTGAGCGAAGCTACCTATGTAGCCTTTGATACAATTATTGACACGGCTATTGATGAGCATGTTCATGCTGTTGTCATAGCTGGTGATATTTATAATAGCGAAGACCATAATCTAGAGGCTCAAGTACGCTTTGTGCGCGCCATGTATCGTTTGGCGGAACATCGCATTGCAGTATATATGGTGCAAGGTAATCATGACCCTGCTGAAAGTTGGAAGGCGCAATTGCAGATGCCTGATAATGTGCATGTATTCTCTAGTGAACAAGTACAACGTTTTCCATTAATTGTTAACAATATAGAAATTGGTGGCGTTTACGGCATTAGCTGTGGCCATGGTAATGAAAGCGACAATTATGCACGCCAATATCGTGCCTTTGAACGTGATGAATTTTCTCTGGCTGTTATGCATGGTACAGTTGGCTCTAGTATGGGCTCTGAGAATCATAATGTGACCGGCCCGTGCAGTTTAACTGATCTTGCAGAGGCGGCTATGGATTATTGGGCGTTAGGACATATTCACAAATCTCAAGTTCTTAGCGAGGAACCTGTTATTGTCTATTCCGGTAATCCCCAAGGTTTACACCGTAAGGAAATAGGCCCTAAGGGGTGCTATCTCGTCTCTGTATCTCATAATGGTCATTGTGAACCTCGTTTCATTGAAACAAGTGCAATCCGTTTTGAAGAAATCAAAATTGATATTGCAGGCATGAAAACGGAAGCAGAATTCTTAGAAATTTTACGCCATAAAAAAGAGAATCTCCGTAAGCAACATAAGAAAAATATCTTGCTTTCCATTGTTCTCGTAGGTACAGGTCCATTGCATCGTTTATGTACACAAGAAGGTGTGCGCAAATTATGGTTGCAAGAGTCCCAAAGTGAAGAGAAAAGCAAGTCTATATTTGTCATGCCTTATCGCATGATCTGTAATACGCGACCTAGCATTAATTTGGCTGAACGTAGATTGTTATCCGATGTAGTAGGGGATTATTTACGCGCCTATGACGATATGGTTGATGGCAATGCGGTACAGACGGTACGTCAAATTTTGGCAGAACGACCTGAGTTTAAACGCTTAGGTGTATATGCCGAGTTGTTAAGTGATGAATTATTGCTTCGCGCCTTGAAGCGCTGTGAAATTGAAGGTGTTACTGTATTGATGGGGGCTAACGATGAACATTAAACGCATACGATTTGATGAATTTGGCCCGTATCGCAACTGGTCTTTCACTACGGGAAATCATGGTGTTCAGCTCATGTATGGCCCTAATGAAAGTGGCAAAACATCCTTGCTTGAAGGGATGCGTACGCTTTTATTCGGTGGTACACATAAGGCTTATGGGCCTATGACGGGTGCCCTTGATGTAGAGCGTAATGGTGAAAGCTACTACATTGGTCGTAAGGGTAAACAACTAGACTTTTACAGTCCTGGGAATCCAGCCATTCATGAGGAGCCAGCTCAACACTGGTGGCATGGTATTGATAAAAAAACATATAATCGAATTTTTGCATTGACCCTTGATGATTTACAAGGTCTCGATGTTCTACAAGAGGTAGAGGTTAGGTCTCGTTTCTTCGGTGCTGAAGGAGGCGAGCATTTAGGCTCGGTCGTAAAAGATGTGGAAAAAGGCGCTACTGATCTATTAGTAGCTTCCTCCAATGGTAAACGCCGCATCAATGTGTTGATGGATGAGCTTAAAGAAAATCGTCAAAAATTAAGCCATTTAGCCGAACATGAAACGCAATATGTAGAATTGCAAAAAGCCTTTCACAGTACGGAACAGACTGAGGCAGAATTACAAGGTCAGTTGCAAGAGTGGAAGGAATACCGCGATGGTATAGACGTCGTATTGCGCGCATGGGATACGTATCGCCGTAGCGAAGAAGCGCGTATGCATATGCAACAGTACAATAGTGAGCTTGCCTTGAGTCGTGATGAGTTCCTTCGCATCGATGAGGAAATCAAACGAGCTCGAGACAATATGCAGTTGTGGCAAGAAAAGGAAGCGGCCTTGATGCCAGCTAACTTTAGCCCAGATAGTCCATTTGGTACGTATGGTCAAGATATTGAAGACCTTATTCAACAAGGTGCCAAGTGGGAACAATTGCGCCGTGAGTGTGAAGAAGGGGATGCGTATATCTTTAAGGTACGAGAACAATTAGAGTTTTCTCGTTCTATGCATTCTGCGTGGCGTGATGATGAGCCAATGGCTGACGATGTGAATTGGTTTGAAGGAGAGCGCTTAGCAAGTCGCTTGCGCACTGCTAAAGACCAATTATTGCATTGGCAAGATCGCAAGCCTGCTGAGGCTTCTGATGATTTGCCAACAGCCAATCTTGACGGAGCATCCTTGCCAAATTACAGCGAAGCGGATTTGGTGAAAAAAGAGCATCTCGAACGTGAACTAGAGCTTATCTTGATGGATATAGATCGGGTTACAGAAAAACGGGATAGCTATGGTCCTGATGCACAACCGAGCAATTTGCCAAAGTGGTTACAACGCATTAGTGGCGTAGCCGCAGTAATTGGCGTTTTACTCGTATTAGCAGGCTTATTAGTATTAGAGTCTGTACTCTATACGATTGGCGGCTTTGTATTATTAATCCTATCTATGGCATTGTTCTGGTATGCTACATGGAGACGTCATAACGGCAATTCTGATGTATCTAAACTGAATTATGAGTTACAAATCTTGTCATCTCGTAAATCTGATGTAGAACATCAGTTAGAGGCACTTGTGAAAGCCGCAACACCTGTAGTGAGCCCAATTCCATCCATAGAGGGTGCAGCGCATCTTGATCGTTGGGTTCAAGAAGGTCATACGTTGCAAGCTATTTATGATGAAGCTCTTGCAGCTTGGCAGAATTGGTTGCCTCAAGGTGCGGCGAAGAGCCTTAACGAAGATGATTTCTTCGGGCTCAAACAAGAGTACGATCAGTACCATGAACAGTTACGTACTATTGAAGGTTATGAAAAGCGCTTAGCAGAGCATAAAGAAGGCTTACGTGTTATCGAAGACCAAGCCATGACCTTGTGGTATAACCTTGGTGTTGAGGCACCTGTATCTCCTACAGAGTTAAAACGTATTTATAACCAATATAAAAACTTCCAACAAAATAAAATTGTATGGGAACAAAAGGAAGCACAACGTAAAAGCTTCCGTAATGAATACGATAATTGGCATCGCAAAGAAAAAGAGTTGCTACTTCGTCAACAAGAACTATTGCACAAGGCTGGCATGGAAAGCTCTAACGAGTATCGTCAACATCTTATCGATGAAGACCAATACAAGCAATGGCAAACCATTTACAAGCAAAGTCAGGTTCAGTTAGATTTATTAGCTCCTGATGCGGAGAATAAAGATTTATTCTATCGCCGCTTGCGTGAAGGCAATAAGGATAATTGGCTTGATGAATTGGCGCATTCTGAACGAGAAATAGCATCCATTGAAGACAAGTTGGCAATATTATATGAGCGCCGTGGTCAAATTGTGGAGTCTATGCGTGCCCTAGGTTCTGACCAAGAGCAACACCAAATGCTTCAAGAGCGTGAAGCGTTACAAAATGAACTGGAATCTGCTCTTGAAGATTGGGCTACTCAAGTGTTGATGAGCCACTGCATGGATAAAGCGCAACAATCTTACGAGCAAGAAAAACAGCCTCACATGCTTGAATTGGCATCTTCTTATATAGAACGTTTGACTGGTGGTATCTACACCTTTGATATCCTCGGCATCAACGAAGGGGTAGCACTGGTTAATGGTAATGGAGAACGCTTAGAACTTAAGTTCTGGTCTAGTGGCTTAGCCGACCAAGTATACTTGGCATTGCGACTAGCATTAGCTAAGGTATTCTCTTACCAAGTTGAATCCTTGCCAATTATCCTAGACGATATTCTTGTGCGCTTTGATGAAAACCGTCAACGTAGTGCGTTAGAATTATTAGCAGAAATAGGCAAGAACCAACAAATCTGGTTGTTTACATGCCAACGCTCTGTATTTGATATGGCTCAATCCGTTACAGGTATTGATTGCCATAGATTAAGTCGCAATTAAATGTAACCCCTGTGAAGGTAAATAGCTTTCACAGGGAATAGTAATGATAACGTTACAAATGATGTAACTAAAGTAACTGTTTTAGTTATCATAGTGTGTTAGTATTGATTAGAAAGAAAGGGGTTGAGTACTTGAATACAGCATATTTAGATATGATCCAAGGTAAGAACCCTGGTGTAACACCTGTGTGGTATATGCGCCAAGCTGGTCGTAGCCAAGCGGAATACCGCAAAATCAAAGAAAAATATACGCTCTTTGAAATTACAAAAGAGCCTGAGTTGTGTGCTCGTGTTACAGAGCTACCTGTAAAAGAATACGGTGTAGATGCAGCGATTCTTTACAAGGATATTATGAGCCCCATGGCAGGGATGAATGTAAATGTAGAGCTCAAGGCTAGTGTGGGCCCTGTGTTTAATACACCGATTCGCTCCATGGCTGATGTAGATACATTAGATACCTTTGATCCTACAAAGGTAGATTATATTGGGAAAACGATTAGTCTATTAACATCTGGTATGCTCGACGTACCGCTCATTGGGTTCTGTGGCGCACCATTTACGATTGCGTCTTACCTCATCGAAGGCGGTCCTACAAAGAATTACAACAAAACTCGTGGCATGCTCATCGGTGCACCAGATGTGTGGAATGCATTGATGACAAAGTTAGCAGATATGTCCATTGAATATTTGGCTATGCAAGCCGAAGCCGGTGCGAATGCATTACAAATCTTCGACTCTTGGGTTGGTGCAGTGAATGCGGACCAATATAAACAAGGTATTTATCCTCATATGGAACGCATTATTAAGACTGTAAAGGAGCGATACCCTCACTTGCCTATGGCTATGAATGGTGTTGGTACAGATCATCTCGTATCTATTTGGTCTCATTTACCATTGGATGTAATCGCTCTTGATTGGCGTAGTTCCATCGTTATGGCTAATGAACGAGGCGTAACACAAACGGTACAAGGTAATCTCGATCCAGCCTACTTATTCGCTGATGAAAAAACATTAGCTCACGAAGTGGATCGTATCTTACTTGATGGTGTTCGTTATGGCCGTCATATCTTTAACTTAGGTCATGGCGTATTCCCAGAGGCGGATCCTAAAAAGCTCCATTGGCTCACAGACTATGTACATGAACGCAGTCGTGAATTATGGGCACAAGAGGGGTAAGCTAGTGAACATCGAGAAAAAAGGATTGTTATTCTTATCCTATGGTAGCCCTTCAAGTAAGGATGATTTAGTGCCATACATGACGAGTATTCGTCATGGTCGCGTGCCGACCGATGCTGAAGTTGCAAATCTTACCCATCGTTATGATGTCATTGGTCAGTGGTCCAACGTAGAATTACAAACGATGGCAGAACGTCAATATAATAGACTGCTTACTTTGTTGCCATCCATACCATCGGCCGTTGGATATCTTCATATGAAGCCGTCTATTGCTGATGCGGTAGATGCATTAGTCAAACAAGGTGTAGAGCATATTATCGCTATCGTAACGGCCCCATTCTTTACGTCTCTTGGCACTGGTGCTTATGAGAAGCAAGTGCAGGCTGCAATTGGTGACCTTCAAGGTGTAACCTTTGATGTTATTCGTGCTTGGTGGGATCAACCTTCCTTTATCGAGTATTGGGTAAAAGCAGTTTCAGACTGCATCAATGACACTAAAGATGTATTTGTCATTTTTAGTGCTCATAGCATACCTCTTATTAATAGTCATAATGCAGACTCTTATGCTTTGGCCTTAGAGGAAAGTGCAAAAGAAATCGCAGAACGTTGCGATTTAGAACAGTGGTCTGTAGCTTGGCAGAGCGCAGCCCCTCATGGGCAATGGTTAGGGCCAACCGTAGCAGAAGCAATTAATCAAGCTCTACGTAGTGGTGCGATACATATAGCCTTTGTACCATTTGGCTTTGTAAGTAATCATGTAGAGGTATTGTACGATAATGATGTAGAGTGTAAAGAACTCGTTGATGCTGGCGGCGCTGTATATATGCGTGCAGAAATGCCGAATTGTGATGAGACATTCTTGCAAGCGATGGCGAGTGCAATAATAGAAAGGATTCATTCGTGAATGTAACAATAGTGGGCGGTGGCTTAACCGGATTGACAGCGGCTTATTATTTAGGCCATGCCAAGCCGGACTGGACCATCACTCTTTATGAACAAGCACCACGATTTGGTGGGAAAATACAAACACAACGCGTCGATGACTTCGTGGTAGAGCTCGGACCCGATTCTTACTTAGGCCGTAAAACGGAAATGACAGATCTCGTCTATGATCTGGGCTTAGGGGACACCCTTGTATCGAATGAAACAGGGCAAGCCTTTGTGTATGACAAAGGTTCTATTCATCCTATTCCAGGGGGCTCTATCATGGGCATCCCTACGGAAATGATGCCTTTTGTGAAAGCAACGCTTATTTCTTGGCCTGGCAAATTGCGAGCTGGTTTAGATTACTTTAAAAAGCCGTATCAGCTCGATAAAAATGGTGACGTATCCATTGGTCATTTCTTTCAATACCATTTAGGTCAAGAAATGATGGATAAGCTCATCGAGCCTCTATTGGCGGGGATCTATGGTGGTGACATTTATAAAATTAGCTTGTTATCTACATTCCCTCATTTTATTCAAGTAGAACAAAAATATGGGAACATGGTAAAAGGCATGATGGCCGCTAAGATGGGCCACTCTAAAGCGGGGGTTACTAAAGCGGCTAAAGGTGCCGTAGCTGAAGGCGACGTACCGCGTGCTGGTAAAGGGACTATGACAGACCGTCAATTCGAAAGTCATGAAGCAAAGTCTAGTCAAACTGCATCTATGAATAATAGTTCAAACAGTTCTGGCCATGCCACAAATACTAGTCCACACCGACAAACTAGTAAGGTTCAAGCGGATATGGCGAGTCGTAAGGGAACTGCTGCTCAATCTGGTATGTTCCGCCAGTTAACAGGTGGTCTTGAAAGCATGATTACCGCTATTGTTGAGGCTATGCCTAGTAATGTGCACTTGCATACAGGGACATTAGTTTCTAATATTCGCTATGTTGAAGGTATGTATGCTATCGATGTGGTGAAGTCTGGAAATGATGCTTGTGGCTGTGAAGCTAATGCTAGTGCTAATTTTAATTCTAATTTCAAATCCAATTCCAATTCCATTAAAACTGATTCTATTAACGCTGATAACAGGGTTGAAACTAGCAATTCTACTACAGATTCAGATACAGAGATACTTCTTGATAAAGCTCCTGCTATGGCGGATCATGTGATTATCTCTACACCGCCTGCGACGTATAATCAGTGGTTTAAGGATGACGAAGGCTTTGATTTCTTGCGCTCCATGGAACAGTCTAGCTGTGCTATTGCTATTATGGCCTTTGATAAAGCTACCTTTGATGGTGACTTAAAAGGTTCGGGCCTCTTGATTACACGCAACACAGATACGCCTCTTACAGCGTGTACTATTCTTAATCAAAAATGGCCTCAAACAACGCCTGACGATAAAATCGTATTGCGTGTCTTTATTGGTAAACCTGGTAATGATGTAGTAGAGCATCTTGATGATAAGGACCTTTCAGAGTTAGCAGTAAAAGAAATTCAACGCATTATGAGTTTCTCCACGCAACCAGAATGGGTGCGTATCAATCGTCTTATTCACTGTATGCCGCAATATAATGTGGGCCATCGCGCAGGGATCACAGCAGTGCGTGAACATGTGGCAAAACACTATCCAAATTTACATCTCATTGGTACACCATTTGATGGCATCGGTATTCCTGATGGTGTGAAGCAAGCGAAAGAATTAGTACAGTCTATTGTGGATAGTAATGAAAATTAATATTAATAAATAATTATAAGAAAAGGCTCCATATGCTATAATAGTATATGGAGTCTTTTCGATTCTTAAAGTAAAAGATATATCATTTTAATATAATCACTATAGATAGGAGTGATCACAATGGGAAAAGCAATCCCTACAGTAGAAGGTTGGCATAGCCAACACATGGTATTTGCCATGGATTTTAGCGCATGGAACTGTTTTACAGCTGATGAAAAAGCAGAAGCACGCAACGAATTAAAAGCATTTTTAGCAGATCTTGAAGCTAAACATCAAGCTAAAGAAGGTAGCTATGCATTCTATGATTGTAATGGCGTAAAAGGGGATTTGATTCTATGGATCCTTGGTCCATCCCTTGAATACTTGGCACAAGTAGAACGCAAATTTCGTCGCCTTGCGATTGCAAGCGTATTAGTTCAAACATATTCTTATACATCTGTAACAGAAGTAAGTGCTTACGTTAAAGCTAAACTCGATACAGAAGAAGTTAACCAAAAATTATATCCTCATGTACCTCGTGACAAATACATCTGCTTCTATAACATGAGCAAAAAACGTGAAGGTGATGACAACTGGTTCATGCTACCACCACAAGAACGAGGCATGTTGATGAAATCTCACGGTGAACTTGGTAAAACATACTTAGACGTTTTATCTGAATTTACAACAGGTGGCTGTGGCCTAGACGACTGGGAATGGGGCATTACAATCTTCAGTAATGATGACATCCAATTCAAAAAAATCGTATACGACATGCGCTTTGAAGTAGCCAGTGCAAAATACGGCATCTTCAGCGACTTCTACGTTGGTACCATCATCGACGATGCACTACTAGAAGAAATCTTTGGATAATAAAAGGGACTGCCTAGCAGTCCCTTTTTCCTTCCCACTAAAATGAAGGCTATAATTTTGAACAGAAAATTTGCTGTACCCGCTGCACTTGTACTGCGTAAAATATAATTCACTATGTCTGAGTATCTTATTTACAACTATATTTTCATAAAAGAGAACCCCGCATCGATCCGACTTACGAGGTCAAGGCCCTAGGCCGCAGACCTGATACGTATGGAGGAGAGATGCGGGGTTTCTTTTATCACTTAGTTTAGAAAAGTGAATTATATTTTATTGTACCGTCGAGTGAACGTAAATTTTCTGTTTCCAAAAAATTATACATTCATATTTGCACTTTTACGCACATAGAACCAGTAGCACACAGCTACAGTTACGATGTTGAAGGCTAACAATACAGCAAAGGCTGGGTGAATATTACCAAACATGGAATATACAAAGCCGAAGATTTTAGGTGTAATGAAGGCACCGTATGCAGCTACAGCAGCAACGAAGCCAGTGATTAAAGAGGATAACAACGGATTGCCAAATACGTGTGGAATCATACGGAATGTTGCACCTGTTGCGAAGCCACAGCATACGAAAGTCAATACGGACATTGCAAAGAAGAATGGGAAGTTATGCATATCTACGCCAACTGCAATTAGTGCTGTTGTTGCACATAGACCGAGAAGGCTTACAAAGGTAACTTTTGTACCGCTGTTAATTTTGTCGGATAACCAACCGCCTACAGGGCGAAGGGCACCGGCAACAAGAGGACCAACAAATGCGATAGAAGCAAATGGTACTTCAGGGAATTCTTTACCTACTAATAAGCCAAGTGCTGCCGCATAACCGGAGAAAGCACCGAAGGAACATGTATATAACAATGTAAGTGCCCAAGTGTGTTTGTTACCAAAGATTTGTACAAGGTTTTTAGGGTTTGGTTTTTCTAATGGTAAGTTATCCATGAAACGTGTCATAAGTGCAAGGATAACAACAAGTGGTACGACCCACATGAAAGCCGCATTGGCAAGATATACTGCATTACCTTTGATGATAGCTGGTGTTACACCAAATACGCTACCTAATGCAGCGGAACCCATAGCGAATGGAGCTAAGAAGTAGATTACGGAGATACCAAGGTTACCAACGCCGCCGTTGATACCAAGGGCTGTACCTTTTTCGGATTTAGGGAAGAAGTTGCCAATATACGCCATAGAGGACGAGAAGTTGGCGCCTGCTAAACCGATAAGGGCTGTTAAGATCATGAATGTCGTATAAGAAGTTGTTGTATCTTGAACGGCAAAGCCAAGCCATACAACAGGAACTAATAAAATAAGTGTGGAAATAAATGTCCAGTTCTTACCACCGATTAAGGCCGGCATGTAGGTATATACGAAACGTAATGTAGCACCTACAAGACCTGGTAATGCAGCTAATGTAAATAATTGATCTGTTGTAAAGTTAAAGCCAGCGCCATTTAGTTGTGCTGCAATGGTTGCCCATAAATACCATACACAGAATGAAAGGGTTAATGCAATTGTGGATATAACCAAGTTTTGTTTAGCAATTTTTTTACCAAACTTTTCCCAAAATTCTGGATTTTCTGGTTGCCAATTAGCCACAATTTCGCTACGGCTTGCCCCTACTTGAGGCATTTTTAGTTCGCTCATTTTGAACTTCTCCTTACTGAAAAACTATACATGCAATGAAGACATGGAAGATACAATTATCAGTCAATGTATATGAATATTGCAATCTATAGAATTTCTATAGAAAGTATTCGAATTACTTAGAGAACTGAGTTATAATTATTGTATCAACTAAAATTGCAATGTCTTATAT
>CATWLR010000007.1:0-11657 GCA_958351665.1 Veillonella infantium
ATAGAATCATATGGATTATTAATTTTAGCTTTATAATCTAATACCAATGGCACTGTAAATCGTATCCCACCATCCTTAGAATGTAAAATTACATCAGTTTTTCCTTCAACTACACCTTGTAACCTTAGAGCATGATCTTCTATTACCTTTTGTAATTGTTGGTCAGATATAGAATGTTCTTTTCTAAAATCTACCATTCGTGGGTCATCTTTAATAGTCCGATAAGATTCACTTACTATTTTATGCTTATCCATTTGTATATACTTATCGGTATATACATAACTTTGATACGCATCATGTGGAATACTTGGATCTGCCCCTGATATATTCACATCAATAGCGAAACTAGAACCAGAAACAACGCCTACTACAATTGCACTTAATAATAATCGTTTTAACATATACTTCTCTCCACAAAATAATGATATTAACTGTATTGTAACATAGTTAATATATTTTTATGAAAATAATTACCAAATGAAAGAGGTTCCTATTGGTCACCTAGGTGACTATTAGGAACCTCTAATCTATTTACTTTTATAATTGACAACACTATATTGAACTTGAGGCCTCTAAATGGGTCCAGCCTTTGCTAATCTTCTAGAGATTGGCGGTGATCAATATGAGTACATTCAAAGTGTTATCGTTGATGATTTCCTTTGGCATACTTGTAGCGACCATTATCATGGTAGCAAAGTGATTGATCTCTAGCTGAAAGCTAGCATTCTAATCGTGGTATGAAAAAAGGCCCGACATAGAAGTCAGACCGTTTCTTCAATTTTTCTTATTAGAAGCGAAGTCTGGCGACCAAACCATTTATACCTCACTTTGATATAAATTATATCATATCTAAATAGGGAAAGAAATCTTATGATTTCTTTTTTGTTTTAAAGCATAATGAACCTATACAAGAAATAATATGCAAACTAATCTCCAGTGTCGTCAATATAAATATGTATAGAATTTGCTGGTCCCGCTAAACTACGACCGATTTCAATCGTCATAGGTCCATACTTTATAAAGGATCTATTATTCTTATCATTAATTATATGTGGCATAGTATAAAAAAATAAATTCATCATCTTATCAAAGTCATTTATAATTTCTTCCTTACCTAACAACAAAATAGGTTCTTGATTTTTTCTTTGAAAATGTACACAGCACTCATCAGCAAGTGAATCATAAAAAGAATGCTTATCTACATATCCAGTTTCTAACCAAATACTAATGGCTGTAAGCCAATCCAAAAAATCAATAGGCTCCTTATAAAAAATGTAATCTATAGGAGGGGAATTATTTTCAGCACGATGTTTATCAAGTCTAAAACTCGGAATATTATTACTAACAATAATTTTGTTAATAAAATTATTTGAATCTAACTCAATAAACATACCTATAGCATAATTGTCCATTTCATTGTATGCAATAGCGAGTCCTCTTTGACCTTTATAAAACAACTCTTTTTCGTTGGTTCCCTCACTAAGTGTCATCATATGTGCATACACAGCTAAATTATCATCTCTGGTCCTTTTTGCCATTGAATTTAGAAAATCATATACTTCTATCTTTCCATTTTTTAATATATTCCTCTCAACATTAATATACTGACAATTATCTGCTAACAAATTATTAATCCCCTTAAAATCAGCATATTCTAATGCAGATTTAAATATTAATAATACATGATTTACATTCATCTAGGACACCGCCTTCAATAAAAGAAAAACTAATCATTAGCTCCTTAATAACTGAATTGACTACAATAAAATAAATCATACAACGTGCAGCTCATAATAATTTCATTATATAGTAAAAATTTATTGAAATAAATCTATAAAACCCAAAATTCAGAACGATAGATAAGACTCTTTTTACTATAAGATGAATTCTAAAATATATTGCGACAAATAAAAAGATATTGATTAAAATAATTACAAAACGAAAGAGGTTCCTATTGATCACCTAGGTGACTATTAGGAACCTCTAATCTATTTACTTTTATAATTAACGGCACTATATTGAAATTGAGGCCTCTAAATGGGTCCAGCCTTTGCTAATCAACTCGAGGATTGGCGGTGAGAGAACACATGAAAAAAGGCCCGACTGTGGAGTCAGACCGTTTCTTCAATTTCATTTTCGAGAAGCGAGAGCTGGCGACCAAACCATTTATGCCTCACTTTGATATAATTATATCATATCTAAACAGGGAAAGGAATCATATGGTTCCTTTCCCTATTTTCAATTATAAATTTTCATGGTGCATACGATAGTGAATTATATCACCGACAAGATATCCTCTCACTTGCTATATTAGTAATATATTCCTACTGGGCTGACGGATAAGTAGAATTGACTACATGCACAGTAGCACACATCGTGTGATAGCCGACCGTCTGGGCAAAATTTTGTTCAGACGGTCTTTTTTTGTTCTTTCATAGCAAATATACTGGACAAATATTTAATCATCTCACCTATATGAAAGGAGTTTTCTTATGAGAAATCGTTGGCTTATTGCACTAGCAGCTATTGGTCTACATATATCCATCGGTAGTGTGTACGCGTGGAGCGTGCTTACACGACCTATCATGGCTGATATGGGCTTCACCATGTCACAAACAACATGGACCTTCTCCTTAGCTATTTTGATGCTTGGATTATCTGCAGGCTTTTTAGGATCTTTTGCAGAAAAAATAGGTCCCAAGAAAAGCGGACTTCTTTCCATGGTGTTCTGGGTGGCAGGCCTATTGGGTACGGCCTATGCTCTTAGCATTCATAATCTTACCTTACTCTATCTCTTCTATGGTATCATCGGTGGTATCGGACTAGGTATTGGTTATATAACACCAGTATCTACGCTCGTAAAATATTTTCCTAAGCGCCCAGGATTTGCTACGGGATTAGCTATTATGGGATTTGGATTTGCTTCACTCATTGCAGGACCGCTTATGCAATTTCTTGTAGCTCAGGTAGGCTTAGTGAATAACTTCATTATTCTCGGCATAATTTATCTCCTAGTTATGAGCGCCTCTTCGCTTTATTTGAAAGCACCGCAACAAAAACAACCTCCTCGAACTACGAAAGATAAATCCACTATGTATGTCCATAACCATGGTATGCTAGCCAATGATGCTATGAAAACTTGGCAATTCGGTGCCCTTTGGTGGATCTTCTTTGTTAATATTACCTGTGGTATAGGTCTCCTATCCTTAGCGTCCCCTATGGCACAGGAAACCATTGGTATGACACCTGCAGCAGCTGCATCGCTAGTTGGTATCATCGGTATATTCAATGGTGGAGGCCGCATTGCATGGTCTACTATCTCCGATTACTTTGGGCGAGCACAAACTTACATACTATTCTTTATCTCAGAAATCATAGCATTCTATTTACTTGCCACAACCAATAGTGCCCTCACATTCCAAATTTTAATCCTTCTCATTATCACCTGCTACGGTGGTGGCTTCTCCTGTATGCCAGCATATCTTGCAGATCTATATGGTATACGCCAACTCTCCACTATTCACGGCCGCATTCTAACTGCTTGGGGATTAGCAGGCATCGCTGGTCCCATGCTCGTGTCATACTTTCACGAAGCAGGATATGGATATACTACAGCCTTAATATGCTTTGCGCTTCTATTTGTATTAAATACAATGATCGCTATAATCTTAAAAATATACGGCAAACGAGGGCTGCATAACTGATACTTAATTCTAGTACAATAAAAATTGTAAGTGAATTATCACAACCAAAATCCCCCGAACTAATTACAAATCGAAAGAGGTTCCCATTAGTCACCTAGGTGACTATTAGGAACCTCTAATCTATTTACTTTTATTTTTGACCGCACTATATTGAACTTGAAGCCTCTAAATGGGTCCAGCCTTTGCTAATCTTCTAGAGATTGGCGGTGAGAGAACACATGAAAAAAGGCCCGACATAGAAGTCAGACCGTTTCTTCAGTTATAAAAATTTAGAAGCGAAGTCTGGCGTCCAAACCATTTATGCCTCACTTTGATATAAATTATATCATATCTAAACGGGGAAAGAAATCGTATGATTTCTTTCCCTGTTATCATTGTGCGCCCAATAGGCATATATATGTTTATTAGGCTCTACTATTTTATTACCTATTGCAATTCAAAATAAGCTAAGACTTTAATCTTAGATTAAATAAGTCAATATCTCTATTATACATATCTCCAGTATTTAATAACTTTACATCTAACAACATATTTTTTAGTTGCTCCAAAGTATAATAGCCATTCACTTGATATGAAGCAATATGACGATATTCATAGTCTTTATCGTGTGTAATAAATTCTAATCTACCCGCTCCATTAGATAATTCATAATCCAATAATAACCCCGGAATACCATCAAACCAGACGAAACTTTTACTAATCCGAGACAATCTAATCTCTTTATTTAAGGTATGACCATATAAAGAATTAATATACTCAATATGGGTCTCAAAGTTATATGGATCATCTGGTTTGGCATTCAATAAAAAATGCTGTTGCTTATCATGTAGTGGAATCATCTGAAGGACTTGAGTTACTCCATGTGGTCCTTTATGCGTTACAGTATAAGATTTAGATCCATATAAACTGTCCTTATCTGTCGATTCTGTACGAGTTGAACCATTTAGTACCCGATACTGTAAATTCTTCGACATCGTAATAGTAGAAAATTCGTTAAGTCTATTCAACGAACGTACCGAAGGCAACACATAATTGGCAAGAATTCTATTTGCTTTTATATTACGTTCTGACTCTGATTCAGATCCTGCAACATACGTACCAATACTATGACTAGTATTAGGATTATCTTTGCTTGTAAAAGTGATGCCTACAATAGTACCTTGATTTGATTTATCCAAATTAGTAACGTTTAGATTCCAATATTTTGTATTATCTAATTTTTTATAAATAAATGTTCTTTCAGAACCACCTTTTTCAACAACATTATAATCTCTAGCGACATATGTACTGCCAGTAAGACCTTCTAAGGTATAGTTATGTTCACTATTTTGAATCTTAAATACACTTGAAAATGGAACTGTGAGCTGTATCCCACTATTTTCTGTATGTTCTATTATTTCTGTTTGTCCATCTATTGGCGTCATAAACTGCTTAAAATCATGGCGTAACGTTTTCTCCAATTCAGCATCATTAGATATCTTACGCCATTCTTTTAATTTTTCAAAAGTTCCATCAGCTTTAATTTGATTAATCATAGCCTGTGTACTAGCAATTTGCTCCAATGCGATTTTAGGACTAAGATATACATAATCTTTATACTCATCTTCAGGTATTTTGGAGTTTGCACCAGGTAGGTCTACATCTATAGCATGACAAGATACACAAATTGAACTCAATACAATAGCACTTAATAATAATTGTTTTAACATATACATCTCTCCACAAAAAGTAATTTTAACTGTATTGTAACATAATAAGAACATAATTATGAATACGATTACAAAGCGAA
This sequence comes from Veillonella infantium, assembly GCA_958351665.1. GTDB lineage: Bacteria > Bacillota > Negativicutes > Veillonellales > Veillonellaceae > Veillonella > Veillonella infantium_A. Next base: position 5,494 of record CATWLR010000007.1, read on the forward strand.
AAAGGTTCCTATTGGTCACCTAGGTGACTATTAGGAACCTCTAATCTATTTACTTTTATAATTGACAACACTATATTGAACTTGAGGCCTCTAAATGGGTCCAGCCTTTGCTAATCTTCTAGAGATTGGCGGTGATCAATATGAGTACATTCAAAGTGTTATCGTTGATGATTTCCTTTGGCATACTTGTAGCGACCATTATCATGGTAGCAAAGTGATTGATCTCTAGCTGAAAGCTAGCATTCTAATCGTGGTATGAAAAAAGGCCCGACATAGAAGTCAGACCGTTTCTTCAATTTTTCTTATTAGAAGCGAAGTCTGGCGACCAAACCATTTATACCTCACTTTGATATAAATTATATCATATCTAAATAGGGAAAGAAATCTTATGATTTCTTTTTTGTTTTAAAGCATAATGAACCTATACAAGAAATAATATGCAAACTAATCTCCAGTGTCGTCAATATAAATATGTATAGAATTTGCTGGTCCCGCTAAACTACGACCGATTTCAATCGTCATAGGTCCATACTTTATAAAGGATCTATTATTCTTATCATTAATTATATGTGGCATAGTATAAAAAAATAAATTCATCATCTTATCAAAGTCATTTATAATTTCTTCCTTACCTAACAACAAAATAGGTTCTTGATTTTTTCTTTGAAAATGTACACAGCACTCATCAGCAAGTGAATCATAAAAAGAATGCTTATCTACATATCCAGTTTCTAACCAAATACTAATGGCTGTAAGCCAATCCAAAAAATCAATAGGCTCCTTATAAAAAATGTAATCTATAGGAGGGGAATTATTTTCAGCACGATGTTTATCAAGTCTAAAACTCGGAATATTATTACTAACAATAATTTTGTTAATAAAATTATTTGAATCTAACTCAATAAACATACCTATAGCATAATTGTCCATTTCATTGTATGCAATAGCGAGTCCTCTTTGACCTTTATAAAACAACTCTTTTTCGTTGGTTCCCTCACTAAGTGTCATCATATGTGCATACACAGCTAAATTATCATCTCTGGTCCTTTTTGCCATTGAATTTAGAAAATCATATACTTCTATCTTTCCATTTTTTAATATATTCCTCTCAACATTAATATACTGACAATTATCTGCTAACAAATTATTAATCCCCTTAAAATCAGCATATTCTAATGCAGATTTAAATATTAATAATACATGATTTACATTCATCTAGGACACCGCCTTCAATAAAAGAAAAACTAATCATTAGCTCCTTAATAACTGAATTGACTACAATAAAATAAATCATACAACGTGCAGCTCATAATAATTTCATTATATAGTAAAAATTTATTGAAATAAATCTATAAAACCCAAAATTCAGAACGATAGATAAGACTCTTTTTACTATAAGATGAATTCTAAAATATATTGCGACAAATAAAAAGATATTGATTAAAATAATTACAAAACGAAAGAGGTTCCTATTGATCACCTAGGTGACTATTAGGAACCTCTAATCTATTTACTTTTATAATTAACGGCACTATATTGAAATTGAGGCCTCTAAATGGGTCCAGCCTTTGCTAATCAACTCGAGGATTGGCGGTGAGAGAACACATGAAAAAAGGCCCGACTGTGGAGTCAGACCGTTTCTTCAATTTCATTTTCGAGAAGCGAGAGCTGGCGACCAAACCATTTATGCCTCACTTTGATATAATTATATCATATCTAAACAGGGAAAGGAATCATATGGTTCCTTTCCCTATTTTCAATTATAAATTTTCATGGTGCATACGATAGTGAATTATATCACCGACAAGATATCCTCTCACTTGCTATATTAGTAATATATTCCTACTGGGCTGACGGATAAGTAGAATTGACTACATGCACAGTAGCACACATCGTGTGATAGCCGACCGTCTGGGCAAAATTTTGTTCAGACGGTCTTTTTTTGTTCTTTCATAGCAAATATACTGGACAAATATTTAATCATCTCACCTATATGAAAGGAGTTTTCTTATGAGAAATCGTTGGCTTATTGCACTAGCAGCTATTGGTCTACATATATCCATCGGTAGTGTGTACGCGTGGAGCGTGCTTACACGACCTATCATGGCTGATATGGGCTTCACCATGTCACAAACAACATGGACCTTCTCCTTAGCTATTTTGATGCTTGGATTATCTGCAGGCTTTTTAGGATCTTTTGCAGAAAAAATAGGTCCCAAGAAAAGCGGACTTCTTTCCATGGTGTTCTGGGTGGCAGGCCTATTGGGTACGGCCTATGCTCTTAGCATTCATAATCTTACCTTACTCTATCTCTTCTATGGTATCATCGGTGGTATCGGACTAGGTATTGGTTATATAACACCAGTATCTACGCTCGTAAAATATTTTCCTAAGCGCCCAGGATTTGCTACGGGATTAGCTATTATGGGATTTGGATTTGCTTCACTCATTGCAGGACCGCTTATGCAATTTCTTGTAGCTCAGGTAGGCTTAGTGAATAACTTCATTATTCTCGGCATAATTTATCTCCTAGTTATGAGCGCCTCTTCGCTTTATTTGAAAGCACCGCAACAAAAACAACCTCCTCGAACTACGAAAGATAAATCCACTATGTATGTCCATAACCATGGTATGCTAGCCAATGATGCTATGAAAACTTGGCAATTCGGTGCCCTTTGGTGGATCTTCTTTGTTAATATTACCTGTGGTATAGGTCTCCTATCCTTAGCGTCCCCTATGGCACAGGAAACCATTGGTATGACACCTGCAGCAGCTGCATCGCTAGTTGGTATCATCGGTATATTCAATGGTGGAGGCCGCATTGCATGGTCTACTATCTCCGATTACTTTGGGCGAGCACAAACTTACATACTATTCTTTATCTCAGAAATCATAGCATTCTATTTACTTGCCACAACCAATAGTGCCCTCACATTCCAAATTTTAATCCTTCTCATTATCACCTGCTACGGTGGTGGCTTCTCCTGTATGCCAGCATATCTTGCAGATCTATATGGTATACGCCAACTCTCCACTATTCACGGCCGCATTCTAACTGCTTGGGGATTAGCAGGCATCGCTGGTCCCATGCTCGTGTCATACTTTCACGAAGCAGGATATGGATATACTACAGCCTTAATATGCTTTGCGCTTCTATTTGTATTAAATACAATGATCGCTATAATCTTAAAAATATACGGCAAACGAGGGCTGCATAACTGATACTTAATTCTAGTACAATAAAAATTGTAAGTGAATTATCACAACCAAAATCCCCCGAACTAATTACAAATCGAAAGAGGTTCCCATTAGTCACCTAGGTGACTATTAGGAACCTCTAATCTATTTACTTTTATTTTTGACCGCACTATATTGAACTTGAAGCCTCTAAATGGGTCCAGCCTTTGCTAATCTTCTAGAGATTGGCGGTGAGAGAACACATGAAAAAAGGCCCGACATAGAAGTCAGACCGTTTCTTCAGTTATAAAAATTTAGAAGCGAAGTCTGGCGTCCAAACCATTTATGCCTCACTTTGATATAAATTATATCATATCTAAACAGGGAAAGAAATCGTATGATTTCTTTCCCTGTTTTATTGTTATAACCTTTCATATATGCGTCATTTATAAGTATAATCTTCTGCTGATATTTTTTAGATATCCTCTAAAGTATAAATAGGTAAGTATCTTTGAGCGAATGCAAGGTTTTTATTGAGTTCTGCCCATTTAGTAGCATCACCAATAACATATACATATTCTTTTGCTCTTGTAAACGCTACATTTACATTATTTGCATTAACCCATTTAATTGCGCCATTAGCAGAGCCATCACTTTGACAGCCTAACATATAAATAACAACTTTAGCTTCTTTACCTTGGAATGTATGAACAGTTCCGATATTATCCTCTAGCCAGGCTTTCATATTGTCATCTTTTGTCCAGTTCACAATATCATCACTAATGGATTCCATATACTTTTTAAACCCGTATGAAACAGTAGTAAATGGTGTAATGATAAAGATATCTTTAAATTTAGTATTTCTAGCTCGTAGCTTTTGAATTAATTTAAAAGCAATTTCACCTTGTACTTGTATATATCTATCTTTACCTGTACTCGATTCAATATTACTTGCATCATATGTTATCCAACAGCTCTCTTTACATGGATCAATTGGTTCTTTAGGATTCATGGTCTTATTAATCATGAATCCACCATAAGATAACTCATTTGACACCGTAAACATTGGATCTTTACATCGTCTATGAATAACAAGTGGGCATCCTACCCAAGATTCAGATCCATCAAGGTTTTTAATAATACCTGCAAATGGATTTTGAGCATCAGCTAGGCTTTGAACAGATAATTCTTTATTTCTGTACTTACCGATACCTTCGCCACCAATTCTTTCAACAAATAAATCCTGTACAGTTTGTACGGGTTCAATCTGTTTAGGATCACCAACTACGATTGCTTTTTGAGCTCGGAATAATGCCCCTACAAGCATATGAGGTGACGCTTGTCCTGCCTCATCAATAATAATGGTACCTAAAGAGCTTTCAGATTTACAATTAATCAAGAACCTCTCCACAGCAGCAAAAGTCGAGGAAATAACCGGTACGGCAATCATCAAGGAATTAAGTAATGCAGGGAAAATAGTATCAAGATCAAAGTTCTTCTGTAATTTTTTCTTCTCACTAAATGAGCCCCAATATTGACTAAGTAATTTCATATTGTTTCTGAAAGCGTCACTCATAACTACAGCCTTTTGTAATTGTAAGGCATCATATAATAAACGCTCTCTACATTCATTCAAATAGTTACACACATATAAAAACGCCGTGTGTGCCTCTGCACGGTCCTCATCAGATAACATTAACTTTGACGCTATATCATCAAAGCAATGTATCGTATCTTTACTAGTAGTTTTTAATGTACCTAAAATCTCATGCTGTGTTTTTTCTGTCTCTAGAACAGTACTATCAAGTTCCTTAATATTTAATAATAGTCCATCTTTAGTATTGATTATAGATTCACGCTCATTGACCAACTGATGTAATTCAGTCAATTGGTCTTTAACAGTTTGAAGCTTTGTAGTCTCCTCTTCAATTACCGATAACAATGTAGGGTTACCCATAGCTTTTAAAATAGACCAATTAGTAGCACTCCACAGCTTATCAAAAATTGAGCGTTGATTATTATACTCTATTAATTTAGACTCAATACTATTTTTATGCTCTATCAACTGCAACAAATCATCATCTAATGTATCATATTGACTTAATTGCTCATTGATTGAAAGAATATCTTCTTTTAGCTGATTGGTTTTAAGCTTTAACGCTTGAATTAATTGAGTGTTCTCTTCATATGTTGTTACATAAGTAAACAATGTTTCTACAAGCTTATACTGAGCCTGAAACTGTTTTTTAGCACTCTCAAAGGCAACTTGAGCATCAGGAATACGCATGATAGAAGACATGTCTGAGGATAATACATCTAATGCAGGCATGAATTTATTGATATTAGATTTTTTACCCAATCTAGCTGAAATTAATCCCCATTGTTCATTACTCTCTGCTAAACAGTCTGCTAAAAATGTAAAATATACCTCATTAGATTTAACAAATTGATACTTCTTATCCTCAGCAAAACAAGATAAATCAACCTGTTGTTCAGATGAATCAGGATTAAATAATGTTGACCCATTTGTGCCCTCTTCCACAGAGGAAATATTTGGTAATTCTAATGTAATATTTTCAACAGCCTTGTTATTTGATGAAAGTACTAGCATACCATATACAGCAATGTCACTAGGTATATTATAGTAAAAAGATGTTCTATCTCGGCCCATAACCTTTTTGAAGATATCATTTACATGATTACTTTCACAAAACTTAACAGCACGCTCAACGATATTACTAGCAATGATATCCTTCAGTAACGTAGTTTTACCTGTACCAGGAGGTCCATTAACAGAAAAGATATCCTTAGGATTCTCCTTAGCAATATTAACAGCAATTTGCTGCATAAAAGATAAATTAAACTTTGAAGGCCATCTACCAAATGGTAAAACCTTAGGATTATACCATTTGCGCATCTGATCCGTATCTTTTAACAAATCATAATGCTCAATATCCTGATTAAGACTATTGATATAAGACAATACC
>CATWLR010000008.1:0-10723 GCA_958351665.1 Veillonella infantium
TATTGCCCATATTAAACCTCCAATAATATAACTTTATAAATAATTGAGCACATCTATTAATATGGTCATCATAAACATATATGCTATAATTTAATAAATATATTTTACACGATATAGTAAAGTTATTATATCGTTATATTACATATATAACAATCTAAATCTAGGGAGACTTACATGTTCAACAATCCATATGAAGCACCACAAGAGCTTGCAACAGGAGGTCATGTAACGAAAGAATTAAATTCCGTTACAGTACACTTTGACGACATCCATTATGCCTTATCTAGTGGTCAACTCAATGGTGGGTATCACCATACGTTAGCCGTACGAAATCAACAATTAACATACCAAATTGAAACAGAAAAAGATTTACCAGGTGGCTCGGTAGCCAACTATTTAGCACAAGAGTTCGAGCAAATCGATACACCTGTTCATTTTAGTACAGCACTTCTTACATCTGCTACAATGAACCTTCACGCATACGCCAAGGTCGAGGAACACGATACGATTGTGGAGACTATCGTTACTGCAGGCTATGAAAAAACGGCCCATCGTGCAGGCACAGGCTATTGCTACGAGGAGCGAGATGGTGGTTTCATAGTACCTGGTACCATTAATATTCTTGTCTTTACAAACAAGGCATTAACAGATAGTGCCATGGTGAAAGCCATCATGACAATTACGGAGGCTAAAACCGCAGCCCTCCAAGATTGGGGTGTTGAAAGTGTACGCCTCTATCCATTTATTAACGAAGATATTCCTGAAGCAATTACAAAAGAACGCAAGACTTCTGCTACCGGTACCTCTACAGATGGTGTGGTTCTCACTATCGATACCAATGGTGATGTGTTAACAGATGCAGGCTCCTTCTCCCTATTCGGGGATACATTAGCTAAGGCTGTTTATATAGGTATACAACGAGCCTTAGAAAATGCTATTGGCGCCGAATAAAAAATACGCATTCTAGGCGAAATAAAAAACCGCACATCCTAGGCAATCGGGATGTGCGGTTCATTGTATATAAAACTGTTACACATAGTATAATACTTGAAAATGAATATCAAATTAAGATTTGAGAGTTTTTCTCAAATCTTTTTTTATTTTCTAATTAATATTCATAGAAGAACTGTTGTAACTTTTTAAGATTTTTAGTTTTTGTAAGCCCCAGCATCAATAAAATACGAGCTTTTTGTGGACTCAATGTATCACTTACAAGATAGCCTGCTAGTGCATCTTGTGGTACAGCTGATACCATGCCACTCCCTGTACGAGAGGCACGTACAGTTGGGAATGCTGTATTTTGTGTTATTTGACGTACGTTTTGAGGAATTGTACCATGACCCAATCCAGTCAAGATAAGTCCATCAGGATTAGTGGCAACTACACTCATTGGCACCATGTCATCCATACCGCCATAGCAAGTCAAAATGACTACACGAGGCAATTCCTTTAAGTCATGGACATCAAAGATGGATTCTTTCGTATGACGACGAGTAGAGGCTTTATAATAATGAGCTACACCATCCTGGACGATACCAAGATGACCTACTAATGGACTGTCAAAGGTAGCCACATTAGTTGTATTCTGTTTGGACACATCACGCGCCCCATCAACATAGCCATTTAGAACAACAAGCACACCTTTACCTACAGATGCAGGTGTTCTTGCCACTTGAATCGCTTGTAATAAATTAATAGGACCATCTGCACTAATTGCCCCAGCAGGTCTCATCGAGCCAGTAATAACGATGGGTTTATCTGTATGAACAGTAAGATTAAGAAAATAAGCTGTCTCCTCCATGCTATCTGTTCCATGAGTAATAACAACACCGCCTATATCCTCTTGATTTACTAATTCTTGTACTAACTTAGATAAATCCACCCAATGCTGGACAGTAATATCGGAGCTTTCAATATTACTAAACTGAGTATATGTATATGGACCATATGGTTCTGTGCCTGGTACGGAATCTAAAATTTCATCGAGGCCTAGTACACCTGCAGTATATCCCGTCAAATCTGTATCGGATGCGCCTTGTCCAGCAATTGTACCACCCGTACCAATCAACGCAATTTTTGTCTCCATATTACCTCCATCATAAAATACATAAGAAATAGTAAATCTTTTGTTAATCAACATTAGCATGAATTAGACTAGCTAAAACAAGTCCTCTCTCAACATTGTCGGTGAAAGGACGGCATCAATTCTAATTTATGCTTATTAATACGATTTAAATAATCAATACGTTCTTTCGTTTCAGGATTTTCTATCTCTCCAGTTCTAATATATCGATCTAATACAGCATAGGTAAATCCTAATTTATCCTCATCAGATAGACCGCTGAGTCCATCACTAGGCGTCTTATCTACAAGATATTTTGGAATATCAAGTAATCGACCTATTTGGCGCACCTCTTCTACGACTAGATTGGCAAGAGGGCTAAAATCCCCAGCACTATCACCATATTTTGTAGAATACCCTACATAATCTTCAGATCCATTACATGTATTAGCTACGCGAGCCCCATTTGGCAAATTTTGCCCTACTGCATATAGCGTTGTCATGCGAAGGCGCGGTGGTGTATTTATAGCTGCATCTCGAGACAAACTATTTCTACCCGTTACAGCTTCATACCCTTCTCCTTGAATAATAGCATTTGTTAAGGCTTCGTAAGCAGCTCCTATATTAACAATAATATGAGGAATACCTAAGTGATTAACAACGGCCTTGGCATCATCGATATCAGACTGAATTCCATTCGGCATAAGAACACCTACTACGCGTTCTGCCCCAAGGGCTTCTTTACATAAAGCAGCTACAATTGTGGAATCCTTACCACCGGAAATGCCCACTACGGCGCTACAACTAGGCCCATTTTGACTAAAATAGTCTCTAATCCATTGAACGAGAGCCTCTTTTGTTGCTTCTGGATTGTCTAACATAAGCCCTCCTACTTCTTCCGGAAAATACGATTTAATAAATCCATTTTCATTTGATAGTATCCTGGACTCATATCAAGGTAATGGCGATGTGGATTTTCAAAGCGCTGTTCTTCTAACCAAATTTCGCGGTCTAATTGGTCTTTGACGTATTGACGAAGTTCTTCTAGTGTCGGTAATGTTACGATAAGCTTGCCATCTTTAATAATGAGTTGTTTCATCTCTTTAAAGGTGCAATTTTCAAAGTACAATTCACGCCATGGTTGTTCTGGATCGATATAACAATATGGTTCTGTCGTATCTGGCACCTCTTCTAACAATGTTAATAAATCTGCAATGGCACGCCCTTTATCATTGTATACGCGATACACCTTTTTAAAGCCTGGGTTCGTAATCTTTTCAACAGATTCAGAAATCTTGATGCGAGGCTCCCACACACCATTTTTTTCAACACCAGCAATCTTGTATACGGCGCCAAATACAGGATCGCTCTTAGAGGTAATCAGTCTTTCACCTACACCAAAGATATCAATGGGACCACCTTGCCCCAATAAAGAGGTTATTGTATATTCATCAAGACTATTGGAAGCCATAATTTTGCAATCTTCTAAGCCTGCCTTGTCAAGCATACGACGCGCTTTTTTAGCTAAGTAAGCAAGATCACCAGAATCAAGGCGGATACCTTTTAAGCGTTTTCCCATAGGTTCCAATACCTCTTTAGCTACTTTAATAGCATTAGGAACCCCAGAGTTTAATACATCATAGGTATCAACAAGGAATACCGCTCCATCCGGATACACTTCAGCGTAAGCTTTGAAAGCTTCGTATTCAGAATCATGATACATAACCCAACTATGAGCCATGGTTCCACTCACAGGAATACCAAATTGTTGGCCCGCTAAAACAGTTGCCGTAGACTGTACCCCACCAATGTAGGCTGCTCTCGCACCATATACAGCGGCATCCACATTATGAGCTCGACGAGCCCCAAAATCGGCTACTACACGCCCATCCGCAGCACGAACGATGCGATTAGCCTTTGTAGCGATAAGGGACTGATGGTTCATCATAGTTAGCACTGCAGTTTCTACGATTTGTGCGTCTATGAGAGGGGCTACGATAGTTATAACCGGTTCGTTTGGATAAATAATCGACCCCTCTGGGAATGCATATACATCACCAGTAAAGGAGAAGTCTTTTAGATATGCCAAAAATTCCTCACTAAAAATACCTTGGGCCCGTAAAAAATCGATATCACTTTCATCAAAGTGTAGATTTAAAATGTACTCAACGATTTGTTCAAGACCACCAAAAATGGCAAAGCCACCCTTATCTGGATTGCGTCTAAAGAATACATCAAAAGCGACGCGATCCGTATTTTCATGTTGTGTAAAATAGCCGTGTGCCATGGTCATCTCATAAAAATCCATAAGCATACTAATATTGCGACTGTCGTGTTGCATCGGTTCACCAACCTTCTAAAATCTAATGGATTTAATTAATCGTTAATCGTATATCCTCATTATACATTATTATTCCTATATAGCTAGTACATACATATACTACAGTTTTCATTAACTATCCTAATAATCATTCTTGTGATATAACTATATATATACTAACTATTTATATATTCCATATATATGTCTGTGAAAGTTATCACTGGAATAAATTCTTTTATTAGTATTACAAATTCAGATACTAATAAAAACACTAAGTATTCCGTATAATCAATCAACATATATATCTATTATTTACATGAGAATGAAAGGAACCATTATGGAATCAATCGTTCAAGCAAAACGCGTATTAGAAATATTTAAAGAAATGAGCCAAATTCCTCGTGAATCAGGAAACGAAAAAGGCATCAGCGATTATATCGTAAACTTCGCTAAAAACTTGGGGCTTGAAGTTCATCAAGACGATCAATTTAATGTAGTCATCAAAAAGCCAGCGTCTCCAGGTTATGAAAACCGACCTTCTATCATCTTACAAGGCCATATCGATATGGTTTGTGTACGAGATCATGACTCCAATCATGACTTCTCCAAGGATCCTATTGCAAACATCATCGAAGGTGAATGGATGCACGCAGACCACACTACACTAGGTGCGGACAACGGTATGGGTGGTGCGATGATGCTTGCTATCCTCGAAGATGATAGTCAACAACATGGACCTATGCAATTATTGTTCACCACAAATGAAGAAACTGGCATGGATGGCGCTTTCGCCATTAAAGAAGGCCAAGTAAGTGGCGATTACCTACTCAATCTCGATACAGAGGTAGAGCACGACTTCACTGTTAGCTGTGCTGGCGGTTGCCATGTTCACGTAAACATTCCATTATTGCGCGAAAACAACCAACCTGGTTATGATGCAGGCTTATCTTTTACCGTAACAGGCCTTAAAGGTGGTCACTCCGGCATCGAAATCAACGAACAACGGGCTAATGCTAACCAAGTATTAACACGTGTACTCTATGATATTCAACAACAATATCCTGTATGCTTAGCATCCTTTGAAGGTGGCGTGAAACATAATGCCATTCCTTCTAAAGCAGTTGCTGTATTATCCGTACGCGCTGAAGATGTAGCGGCCATTAAAACATTAATCGGCTACCAAGAAAAGCAATATCTCCATGAATATGGTATCCAAGATCCAGGTCTTACATTTGTTGTAGAAGATGTCGCTACTCCTGATGTAGTCTATGCAGATGACACAACAGAAGCGCTTATTACTTACATCTATCTTGCACAAGATGGTGTTCATTCTGTAAGCAAATCTATCCCAAATCTTGTGGAAACTTCTGACAACATCGCTATCGTACGAGAAAACGAACATACTATTGAAATACTCATTTCCATCCGTAGCTCCAATAGCAACAGTCTTGAATTCTTGGCTAAGAAAATGATATTACTTGCTAAAACACTAGGTGTATCTGCAGAGCGTACTGGTGGTTATCCTGCATGGGAATACGATAAAGGCTCCAAGCTTGAAGAACAAGCTATTTCCTTACATAACGAAATGTTTGATACACCAGCTAATGTAAACGCTATTCATGCAGGTCTTGAATGTGGCTTGTTGAAAGGCGTATTACCAAACACCCAAATGATTAGCTTTGGCCCTACCATCGTAAGTCCACATACACCAATGGAACGCGTTCATTTACCATCCGTTGAAAACGTATATGTATACCTCAAAGCATTGTTAGCTAAGTTACAATAACGTTACAATAAACATACAATATTAAATAATGGCTATATACTGTATATGTAATTTGGTATACTAAAAGTAATCTAATTAGAGATTTATATAACGAATTCTCTCCCCCCCTCCTATGAGGGCTTCAGTCAACTCTTCCCGACTGGGCCTTCTATAGGAGGGATTTTTTTATGTTTTTCAAAAAAATATAGAATTAATATATATTCAAACAGGAGTATTCATTCATATATAGAAAAATCGATAGCTCCTACGTTTCCCACAATTAATTATGAATATCAAATACATCTGTTAATATACTCATATAAGGTATATAATCCATATATTTAAAGAGAATTTTAAGAATAATAGAAATTTCATAACTATGCATATACCCTAGGGTGTATTTTCTGTGTTATCCTATGGGTGTATACTGTGTTTACATTACGCAGGAGGTATGTATGATTCCTATTGTTATCATATCCGGATTTCTAGGTTCGGGAAAAACAACATTTTTACAACATATACTAAAAGAACATAAACCTACAGACAAGGTTTTAATTATAGAAAATGATTTTGGCGAAACTAGTCTTGATGCGGCAAATCTGGCTAAAACAGGTGCTACTATTCGTGAAGTAACGTCTGGTTGTATTTGCTGCAGCTTACAAGGAAATTTCCAACAAGCATTACTCGATATTCTTCAAAATTATGATGTAGATATTATCTATATCGAACCATCTGGGGTCAGCAAATTGAGCGAAATCATCCATACATGTGAAGATGAAGACATTGCGAAATCCGCCTATGTTCACGCCTCAGTAACAACAGTGGATGCTATGCAAGCACCTATGTTTATCAAAAACTTTGGTTTATTCTTTAAAGATCAAATCACAAACAGTGACGCTATCTTCTTGAGTCACACCGAAGATGTTCAACAAACAAGTATTACAAAGCGCATGATTCACGACTTAGCTCCCAACACACCTATTCACGAAGAGTCATGGGATACCATTTCCTTACGAGACTATATTAAACGCCTCTATCACTGTCATGATGACAATTCATTACATGATGAGCATCTATTTATGAGTCATACCTTTAAAGACTTGCGTACACTCACTGTATTACAGTGGAAAACAATTTTAGAAGGTATGCCAGACGGTGTGCTCCGCGCTAAAGGTATTGTACCGACCACCGAAGGTCCCCATGAGTTGCAATACGGTACGCATTACTGCTCCCTAGTACCTAGCGAATCCACTGACTACAGCTTAGTCGTTATTGGTACTGATTTTAATGTGCCAATGGTACATAACGAAGTGTGTCAATCATGATACCTGTTTATATCGTTACCGGATTTATCGGTTCTGGTAAAAGTACATTTATAAATGAACAATTACAATACCGTAAAAAGCTGGGCGGCACAGCATGTATCAGTGCCGAACAAGGTTCTGTATCACTTATTAAAGATGCTTTACAACTTAGCCCTGATAAACTCAGTGCAATCACGCCTAATCAACATGACACCTATAGTTCTATAGCAGACGAAATCGCAACCTATATCAATAAGACAAATCCCAAAGAAATATGGATTGAATGGAATGGTATGGTCAGCTTTCATCAACTAGAATCCTTGCTATACAGTGATAAGCTGCGTCACATGTTACAAATCGAAAAGGTATTATATATTTGTACGGATCAATTCGTCGCATCGATGTTACCTGGTTTAGGTAATGACGTAACAAGCCAATTATACAGTGCAGATTGCATCATCACGGAGACCGATACACATCATACCTTATTACGGACCTATAATAGAGAGGCCAAGATTGTAACAGCGCCAACGCCAGAAAAGGTAGAGCAATTATGTCGCAATTCTACGTGGGGACTTATACCAAATCTATTAGTTATCGGTATTACCGCCTACATACTTTTAGTTACCGCGTTCCGTCATGACATTCCTTACTCCATTCATCAATGCTTTGCTATCATTACAGGACTCATTATCGAAGCGGTCCCATTCCTTTTATTAGGAACTATTGGCTCAACTGTTATACGCTATTTTGTACCACAGAGCGTACTACTAAAACTATTAGGCGATTATTCTTGGAAAAGCTATGGTGCCGCCATGGTTAGTGGCCTAGCCTTACCTGTATGTGACTGTGCTATTATTCCATTATTTAAAGCACTCACAGATAGAGGCGTACCATTATCAGTGGCCCTCCTATTTATGCTAGCCAGCCCAATCATCAATCCTATTACCATTCTCTCCACTTGGTATGCCTTTCCAGATAATCCCATGATTTCTGTATGGCGTATCGTCCTTGGACTTGGCGTAGCTTTATTAGTGGCATTATCTTTTCGCTTCTATCCACCTTCAAAGGAACTAATGAAAGCTAGAAATACCCAGAATCTTAGCTACGAAGAGGTTTTAATAGAGTCATCTAGGAGTAAACACATCAACAAAAAAAGATTGTTAATTCATATGGAAAAAGAGTTTTCCCAACTCTTATTCTATTTCTCCATGGCAGCCTCTGTTTTATCAGTAGTCCAAGTATATGGAAAGCCTTGGCTCATCAATGCGGGTATCACATTACCTATCGTGTGGGCTATTCCAATCTTGCTAGTATTAGCTTTCTTCTTCTCAATCTGTTCTACATCAGATGCTATTATAGGCAAATCCTTGAGCACCCTATTCCCTATAAGCTCAGTTATGGGCTTCCTCATCTTAGGACCAATGCTCGATATTAAAAATGTATATATTTTAAAACAATATATGCCAACTTCATTCATACTTCGTCTAGGCATAACTATTGTAATTATGTCTTATATAACAGCATTAGGTTTTCAATTCTTTGTAGGCTAATTTTAGTCATTACCATTTCAGTTCGTAATAAATATAAAAGGAGATGATTCTATGAAATTAGGACTGAAAGATCGCTTTTCAATTGTGAAAGGCGCTCTCTATCTCATCTTAGGTATCTGCTGTGTATACCTAATTCTGACGGGCCGTTATTTGAACTATATTGCACCCCGATATGAACTACTGCTCGGCATCAGTAGCATAGCTCTCATATTAGGTGGATTAGCAACTATCATTTGGGCTCCATCCCGCTATTACAAGCACAATTTACGTTCTATCGTACCTATTATTATCCCCGTAGTTTTGCTCATTGTGCCCCCTGTCCTAGTTCCTAATACTGGTGTTCACGGCGCAGCACGGGTTAATGATGATACGAACAATTTTGATTTTACAAATGATGCTATAGGTGAGGTTATTACCGTTAATAGTGAAAGCAAAGAGCCTGGCATTTCTAAAGACAAAAAAGAAATCGTACTAAACTCCGATAACTTCTATCAAACCATCGTAAAGGTCGGCTCTAATGTGGAGCAATACAAGGACTACACTGTATATATGACAGGCTATGTAAATCGCGATGATAACACGCTAAAATCTAATGAGTTTACCATCTCTCGTATGGCTATGTCTTGTTGCATCGCTGACGTAGCACCCATTGGCATGACGGCCTATAAACCAGATGGCGATAGTTTAGCTAATGAACAATGGGTTTCTATCGAAGGCAAAGTATCTACACGAGACTTCCACGGTCGTGCTCAACCATATGTAGAAGTAACCAAAATAAAAACAGCAGAACCTATTTTAGGTTATGTATATCCTTAAATAAATAATATTAAATCAATAGTCTTAATAAATCTTAAAGAGGTATCATTAAACAGTCTTAAATAGATCTGTAAACAAATAAAACCGAGGCATAACGCCTCGGTTTCAATAAATATATAGTTTTAATAAATAATAGTATTATATAAAGACTATATTATCGATGTAATTCTTTAACAATTCGTTTGCCAAGAGATGCCGCAACGGCACAAAGGAA
Source organism: Veillonella infantium (assembly GCA_958351665.1). GTDB lineage: Bacteria > Bacillota > Negativicutes > Veillonellales > Veillonellaceae > Veillonella > Veillonella infantium_A. Next base: position 10,035 of record CATWLR010000008.1, read on the forward strand.
GATATCTGGACCTACTGGAATCAAGAAGCATGTAATAATAACGGCCTCTACTCCAATTGGTTTACCTAAATATAAGTTCATAATGAAGTATAGATAGATCATACCAAGTCCATATACGATAAATAGGTTCAATATGGATCCTGCTAATAATCGTTTAAAGGAAAGTTTCTCCATAGATTCTGCAATACGACCTACTGCATAAGCCCCTACCATAAAACCGATCAAATAGCCAAAGGTAGGTTGTAAAATGTAACCGGGACCACCACCAGATGTAAAAATTGGTACCCCAATTAATCCTAAAACAATATAAATGCCAACGCTAGCAGCCCCCAATCGACTGCCCAGTACAATGCCTGCGAGAGTAGTAAATAAGATTTGTAATGTAAATGGACAATTTGGTAATGGTACCCGTATAAAAGCACCTACGGCAATCAATGCGACAAAAAGTGCTGTCATAGTTAACTGACGGGTAGTGATGCGACCTTGTTTCGACACGGTAGAACTCATGGTATACCTCCATTAATAACACATCAACAAACTACTAACTATCTAAATTAAATCACTTGTATTTTTAATTGTCAACTATATGTGTTGACTTTTAGTTAACTATATAGTCTAATACTATATATACGGCCATTTCAAGTATTTTATTTTTTTGACTATATATTATAGTTATTATCAATCGTTCA
>CATWLR010000009.1:0-10495 GCA_958351665.1 Veillonella infantium
TTGATTGATAAGATCAATAAAAGCATTTACTGCAAAGGAGTAATGTTGTGTAGAAACAGAAAATTGCTTTTTGCCACCGCTTTGACTTTTGTATTGTTCTTCCAATAATGCAGCTTGTTCTAGTACTTGACGTGCATAGCCGAGGAAACGTTCCCCTTCCTTAGAAACAGTAATCCCTTTATTGGTGCGGTCGAAAATGGTAATACCCATTTCCTTTTCTAATTCTTTAATGGCCTTTGTTAAGCTTGGTTGAGAAACGAAAAGTCTCTTGGCAGCCTCACTAATACTGCCTATATTTGCAATGGTTGTGACATACTTTAGTTGTTGTAAGGTCATAATGGCCTCCTTTTATATATTACACTACTTATACTACTCGATTATAAGTATTTAAGCAATGTTATATATGTGTTACAATGTACTAATAGAATAAAGGAGGACCTATGCTTAAACAAGTCATCGTGGTAGAAGGAAAATCTGATATACAACGTATTGCACAAGCTGTGGAAGCAGATTGCATTGCTACAGAGGGTTTCACACTCCGTAAAGGTGTTATTGATATGATTCGCGTAGCCTATGAAAAAAGAGGTATTATCATATTAACAGATCCTGATACAGCAGGGGAAAGAATTCGTCGTGTATTAACAAAAAAATTCCCTAATGCTCAGCATGCTTTTGTTCCTCGTGATGAAGCTTTTGCGAATGATGATATTGGCATAGAACAAGCATCGCCTGAATCCATTAGAAGGGCACTATCTACATTACATGTAGAATCTTTGGAATCATCCAACGAATTTTCTATGGTGGATCTAGTTCGTCATGGGCTTTCAGGTATGCCAGATAGTGCTGCTCGCCGTGCGATTATTGGTGCTAAGTTAGGTATTGGTTATGGCAATGGCAAGCAGTTCTTATACCGCTTAAATCATTATGGTATAACTCGAGATGCTTTTGAAGAGGCTGTGAATAGTTAAAATAGGAGTTAAGATGTTAGAATCAGTAATTGCAAGCCCTGAGGTAGTGCATTATATATGTAAACGCTTCGATATTAAAATGAGCAAGAAATTAGGGCAGAACTTTCTTATTAAACGCGGCATTGTTGATGAAATAGTACATGCTGCAGAATTGACACCTGGTGAACCTGTACTAGAGGTAGGTCCTGGCATCGGTACATTGACACAGGGGTTAGCACAAAGTGGGGCAGATGTAACGGCCATTGAACTCGACAGACGTTTATTAGAGGTCCTAGACACTACTTTGGCCTCCTATGATAATGTACGTATTATCCATGGTGATGTGTTGAAACTTGATGTACCATCCATCATGAATCATAAACCATTTAAGGTGGTTGCCAATTTACCGTACTATATTACAACACCTATTATTATGTCTTTATTGGAAAGTAAATTACCAATTGAGCGCCTCGTTGTAATGGTGCAAAAGGAAGTTGCCTTGCGAATGGTAGCTAAGCCAGGTACAAAGGATTATGGTGCATTATCTGTAGCGGTACAATATTATACTGAACCGGATATTGTGCTTGATGTACCACCTAAATCATTCTTGCCAGCTCCAGCAGTAACGAGTTCTGTCATTCGCTGCGTATTACGAGATAAACCACCAGTTGATGTGATTGATGAGAAACTATTCTTCCGGGTTGTGAAAGCTGGTTTTGCTCAACGACGTAAAACATTTTCTAATACGATGAAGACAACGGGATTATCAAAAGATCGAATCGAAGAGCTGTTAGCAAAAGCAAATATCGATGGTCAACGAAGAGGGGAAACATTTACCCTTCAAGAATTTGCCGATGTAGCTAATGCATGGGCTTCTTTAATTAAATAGTATAATGTAAAAAGAGCTTATTAGATTGATAATATCATTCTAATAAGCTCTTTTGTGTTAATAAGCTCTTATTAAGCTAATAAGTTTTTGCTATAAAAAAGGACCCGAATGGGTCCTTTTTGATTAGTAAAGAATGCCAGCCATTGTTGTAATGAGGAAGGCATTTGCAAAGTCGATTAAGAATGCACCTACTAAGGAAACTACGAGCCATGCACGAGGGGATGGACCGTGTTTGCCCGCCAAGGATAACATGTTAACCAACGCATTTGGTGTAGCACCTAGACCGAAGCCGATAGCGCCCGCGCCAAGCATAACTGCATCGTAGTTGCGACCAAAGATAAAGTAGATAAGGTATGCAAATACACAGATAAGTGCCATTTGTGCAACTAAGATTGTAATAAGAGGTAATGCAAGATCAATCAATTGAACTAGTTTCAAGCTATTGATAGCCATTGTTACGAATAAGGATAATGCTACATTGGATACAGCATCGAGAGCTGCATCGTTGATTTTGTAAGCTTTTGTAAAATCACCAAAGTTACGAATTACAGCTGCACAAATCATTGCGCCGATGTACGCAGGTAGTGGAGTAAGGATGGATAAACCAGCACTTACGATAGTACCGATACCTAGAGCAAGGCCAATCCACATACAGATTGTTAAAAGATCTTGAGCGTTGAATTGTTTGCCACCACTTTCAACGTGATCTTCGATCATGTCGATGCCTTCATCTTCCATTAACTCAGGATTTTCGTAAGGTGTTTTAACTTTGTGCATTTTAATAATGCGTTCACCTACAGGAGCACCGAGAATTGTACCAGCAACCATACCGAATGTTGCGGCTGCAACCGCTGCAGATGCTGTACCAGGGATACCAAGTAATTGTTCGTAGTATGGACCAAAGGCACCAGCCGTACCAAGACCACCGATCATAGATACGGAGCCAGCCATAATACCGATGATTGGTTCAATGCCTAAAGCTTTAGCAATCATAATACCTGCAGTATTTTGAACAACAATCCACACTGCACAAGCTAGGAAGAAGAAGATAATGAAAATGCCGCCTTTTTTGAGGACTTTCAAGGAAGCCATTAAACCAATAGTGGTAAAGAAAGCGAGCATTAAGAATGTTTGTAGGGAGCCTTCAAAAGTAATGTTCAAAATCTTGTAGTAAGAAAGAATAGCAGTTAAAAACGCAAAAGGCAAAGCCCCTACAGCTGGTGCAGGCATACACATACGTTGTAAGAACTTGGAATGTTTGTTAATCCAAGTACCTATGAATAACGTGATTACAGCAAGGCCTACAGTTTGGATCATGGACAGTTTTAAAGTCCATACATCGTTGACTAAAGCTAAGTCAATAAGTGGCATAAAATCACTCCTTTAAAATAAAAAATAAAACTTATTTTATGGTATCATGAATGGTCGAAAAAGACTATAGAATATATAAGGTATAATAATTATATATTATTTATTTTCAACACTCACAACAACATTAAAACCATTTAGTTATTATATATCTATATTGGATATATATCTTTTATAATATATTTATATTATATACAAAAATACGAGAAAGTAATAGTATAAATCACTTCTTTACATAATCATACTATATGTATTCGACTAAATTCTGTGATATTCCTGCCTAATATAAAAAAATAAACTGGAATATATTTCTAATTTTTATATATTGAGAAATATATTCCAGTCTTGAGCTATAAAGTCTTTACATCTTATTATATGCTATTGTGATTTGAGCTTATACTACCATATATAATATAGCAACTCTCTTATCTAGAGAAGGGGATGAGCTTCCATACTATAGTTCGTGATGAAGTTTTGGAGTGGTTAAGAATGTAACATCAGGATTACGTTCCTGAACCCAACCCATTTGCCACTCATTGGAAATGAGGACTACGGTGCGATCTCGATTATCCTTAACAATCATCGCATTATCTACCCCTTTTAAAGAAGCGATATCTACTTCACCATCAATCCAACGAGCAACACTGTATGGTAATGTATTATTTAATAAATCAACACCATATTCATTTTTTAAACGGTATTCCAGAACCTCGAATTGAAGCATACCTACAGCGCCGACTACGAAGGAATCAAGAGCACCTGGTTGTTCAAAGATTTGAACAGCGCCTTCTTGGGCTAATTGTGTCATCCCTTTTTGGAACTGCTTACGCTTCATAGTATCTTTTGGCGATACGCGAGCAAAGAACTCTGGTGGAAATACAGGGAAGTCACCAAAGGTTACCTTGTGTTTTTGAGCACACAGTGTATCACCTACACCCATTGTACCAGCGTCAAAGACACCGATAATATCTCCTGGATATGCATCCTCTACGATGGTACGTTCTGTAGCCAAAAACTGTTGAGGCTGAGATAGACGAATCGTTTTATTAGATTGGCGATGCAATACGGACATGCCCTTTTCGAACTTACCAGAACAGATACGCATAAATACGATACGGTCATGGTGGTTAGGGTCCATATTCGCTTGGATTTTAAATACTAAAGCAGAGAAGTCTTCGCTTGTAGGTTGGACTATTTCTTCCACAGCTTGGCGTGGAGCAGGAGATGGAGCAAGTTCTAAGAATTTCTCTAAGAATGGTTTTACCCCAAAGTTAGTCATTGCAGAGCCGAAGAACATAGGAGTTAATTCACCAGCACGAACCTTGTCAAAATCGAATGGATCGCCTGCAACATCTAATAATTCAATATCATCAAGTAATGCTTGGTATACATCATCACCTAATAATTCTTTCATACGAGGGTCAGTCAAAGCTCCTTTTTCAGAGGCTAACTTTTCTTGACCATGTGTTTCATCTTTTGCGAATAGCTCGATAGTTTCATGTTCTCTATCGTATACGCCTTTGTATTCGCCGTTTATACCAATTGGCCAGTTCATAGGGCATGTACGAATGCCAAGAACATTTTCGATTTCTTCCATTAAATCAAATGGGCTACGACCGAAATGGTCAATTTTATTTACAAATGTAAAGATAGGAATACCGCGTTCTTTAGATACAGCAAATAGTTTTTTTGTTTGTGCTTCTACGCCTTTTGCTACGTCAATCAACATGACAGCACTATCTGCAGCCATTAAGGTACGATATGTATCTTCAGAAAAGTCTTGGTGACCAGGAGTATCGAGGATGTTTACGCGACAACCATCATAGTCAAATTGCAACACGGAACTTGTTACGGAGATACCACGTTGCTTTTCGATTTCCATCCAGTCAGATACGGCGTGTTTTGCCGTTTTACGAGATTTAACGGATCCCGCTAAATGTCATAGTTCACCTCTATTGTTTCGTTTGTAAAAGCCTTGTCTTATTATATAACTTTCACATCATTCATATCTTTAAAATTATACATGATTTTGGTAGTTATGACCACTAAATTGTAGTATAATGAGATTTCAAAGAGCGGCTTAGGGGAATAGCCGTTATTTTATGTTAAGGAGGGGACCATGCGGTTATTTATTGCGGAAAAGCCATCCATGGCTCGCGAAATTAGTAAATGCTTGCCGGAAAATAAGAATATCCAAAAACGGAATGGCTACTTTATCCAAGGTGATGATGTGGTGACATGGGTTGTAGGTCACGTATTACATCAAGCAGAACCTGGTGATTACGATGATAAATATATTCGTTGGCGCCCTCAAGATCTACCGATTGTACCAGATGAGTGGAAACTACTCGTTACAGATAGCAGTCGTCAACAGTTTGAGACGGTAAAAGACTTAATCGGTAAAGCGGATATTATCGTCAACGCAGGTGACCCGGATAGGGAAGGACAATTATTAGTTGATGAGGTTTTATATTATGTAGGAAATACAAAACCTGTACAGCGTATTTTATTAAATGCATTGGATGAAAAATCTGTTCGTGCAGCTCTTAATGATTTGCGTGATAATAAAGACTTTCACAATTTATATCAATCTGCATTGGCCAGAGCGCGTGCAGATTGGCTTATTGGAATGAACCTATCTCGTGCATATACCTTATCTGAACGATATAAAGGTAATAAGGTAACATTACCTATAGGTCGTGTTAAGACTCCAACGTTAGCATTAGTAGTTCGTAGAGAACGTGAATTAGCCGCATTTAAACCGGTCGATTATTTCACACTAAAGGTTTTATATAACCATCCAAATGGTGTGTTCTGGGCTACGTGGCAACCTACAGATGAACAAAAGGGTCTTGATCCAGATGGTCGTCTCATAAATAAGGCTATTGCAGATGAATTGGTTGAGCGCTTGCAAGCTGGTCCAGATGGTATCATTAAGGCGGTTACAAAATCTAAAAAGAAAGATGTACAACGCTTACCATTATCCTTGTCATCTTTACAGGTATTGGCGGGTAAAGCATTCTCCTATGATCCGCAAACTGTACTTGATACAGCACAGAAATTATATGAGAAAAAGTTGACTACGTATCCTCGTTCTGATTGTGAATATTTACCACCAAATCAGTATGGTGATCGCAATGCTATCCTCAATAATTTGCAGAATGCTGGAGATGAAAGGTTAGCACAATGGGCTACAGATGCCGATCGTTCTATTAAGAGCCGCGCATGGAATGAAAAGAAAATTACAGCCCATCACGCAATTATTCCTACTACGGTAGCGTGTAATATAAATAGTTTGTCTCGTGAGGAGCGCAATATTTACTTCCTCATTAGTCAGGCTTATATTGCTCAATTCTATGGTGAGCATGTGTATGAACAAACTAAAATTGTAGTGGAACAATGTAAGGAAGAGTTTGTTGCTAATGGTCGTGTAGTTATAGACGAAGGATGGAAGTTGCTTTATAAACGACAAAAGTCCAAATCGGTGACAGATAATGATGAACCCGATTTAACTGATGAACGTGGCGCAGAATCTGACTCTAAAAAAGAGGCTATTGAAGAAACGGATCATTTACCGGCTGTTAAGAAAAATGATTCCGTTCTTTATACAGATTCCTCTGTAGAGGCGAAACAAACAAAACCACCATCTCGTTTTACACCATCTACATTGTTGCAAGCGATGAAGGAAATTCATAAATTTGTAAAAAACGAAGATTTGAAAAAACAGTTAAAGGCTGTATCTGGTATAGGCACAGAGGCGACTCGTGCTAATATTATTGACGAACTCATCAGTCGTGGTTTTATGAAAACTTCGGGGAAGAAGCAAGTTCTATCACCTACGGAAACAGGCTATCTTTTAGTAGATGCATTGCCTGATGAATTGTTGTATCCTGATGAAACGGCAGTTTGGGAAGAACGTTTGGCCCTCATGAGTGAAGGGGAGGATACATTGGATTCCTTCTTATCTGATCAAGTTAAGTTTTTACAGTTATTGATTGATAAGCTTGGCTTTGATAAACAGGTAAACTCTGGTCAAATGATGCCAAATGTAGTTCGCACGATAACGAATCAAAATCGTAAACGACCTATGGATAATGAAAATGTAGACTTATCTACTTTGCCTATATGTCAGAAATGTAATAATGGACTTATGCAACAGCGTAATTGTAAATATGGTGCTTTTTTAGGTTGTACCAATTATCCAACTTGTAAACATACACAACCAATCGATGGAGAGACTTCAACTGGTGAAAGTAATATCACTCTATCTGAAGAAGAAAAGAAATATAAATGCCCACGATGTAAAGAAGGTTATTTTGTTAAACAAGAGGCGAGAGGCCGCATTAACTGGGTTTGCAGTAATCGATCTCAATGTAAGACACAATGTTCTGATGTAAATGGCACGCCAAGTATTTATGCGAACAAATAAAAAAGACGCGTACAGATTAATCTGTACGCGTCTTTAGTTTATCTGCGTTTACCACGACGTCCAGTTTGAGAAGTAGAAGTGCGGCGTTGGCGTGTATTAGCACCTTTGTGGCCACGAGCTTTATGAGCTTTAGCCTTTGTAGATTGATAGGAACTCGCAATCTTAGGCTTGCCAGAAGATTTTGCACGTTTTGGAGCAGCACTTGCATTACCTTTAGTTTTAATTTGTCCATCTTTAGTATATTTAGTAAGCGTTGCTTGGATGGCACGCTCAATACGTCGTAGCCAAGATTCATCCTGTGGCGTAGCAAATGTAACAGCTACACCGGAATTACCAGCACGACCAGTACGGCCGATACGATGGATATAGTAATCTACGTCGCGTGGTACGTCGTAGTTATAAACATGTGTAATGCCTTCAATATCGATACCGCGAGCTGCAATATCTGTTGCTACTAAGATTTGTGTCTTAGCTTTTGCAAAATCGCGTAATATTTGAGTGCGGCGACCTTGTGTTAAATCGCCATGCATTTCAGCAATATTTAGGCCTGCAGCAGTTAACTCATAGGATAAGCGAACTGCACCTTCACGTTTATTACAGAAAACAATGGCCAAGAATGGATTGTCTTCTTCGATCATTTTGATGAGCCGTTCTGTTTTTTCTTCTGGATTCATCATGTATACACGTTGATCAATAGATTCTAATGTAACATGCTTACCTTCTGCTGTTACAGAGGCTGGTTTTGACATATAAGCTTTTGCAAGGTTTCTAATCTTATCTGGGATTGTTGCGGAGAATAGTAAAAGTTGTCTGTTAGCATCTGTTTGGCTGATGAGATTTTCAATATCAGGTAAGAACCCCATATGAAGCATTTGGTCTGCTTCGTCTAGTACAACACGGCGAATGGAATCTAAATGTAAAGACCCTCGTTTAGCGTGATCTAATAGGCGACCTGGTGTACCTAAAATAACTTGTGGACGGCGACCTAGTTGTTGTAATTGGGCTTCAATTGTTTTACCGCCGATAAGAGGAAGAATATCTACATTTAGAATAGCTCCAATTTCTTTCGCTTCATCTGCGATTTGTTTTATGAGTTCACGTGTAGGTGCAATGATAAGCACTTGTTCTTGATGTACATCTGTATGTACACGTTGAAGAATAGGCAATAAGAAGGCAAGAGTCTTGCCGGTGCCTGTTTGAGCTTTTGCTATAACATCATTCCCTTTAAATACCACAGGAATAGATTGTTCTTGGATTGGCGTGGGCTCCTTGATACCTTGTTTTTGTAGGGCTTGGATAAGCTCATCGCAAACGCCTAGAGATTTAAAAGATTTCATGGATCGTCCTTTCTATAATACATATTATATTAATTATACCTTATGCACATAGGAGGGGCAAATAAATTGAACTGTTATAGCTAGACCACAGTAGTAGTGGGGGTGCGATAGACTATTTTAAATACATAGGTGTGAAATTATATTGAAGATCACAACTAGTTGATAATAAATCGATAAATAACGATGTGATGAATATTTATGAGAATGGAAAATATTAAAATATAAATGTTTAAAGAAATTTCAAAGTTATAAATGAGAATGATTAAATTATTAATAATGATAATCTTAGTAGTGCTTCTTATTTGGTGGGGCAATTATGATTTGTGTTGGTTCATAAAAAGCTATACCTTATAGGATTTATTTTGATTAATGATAAAATAATTCTCATATTTAATATGAGAAAAAAATATATATATGAGATAGAAAATTACCATAAAAATGATAATAATTGTTGAAATTAATGATTTCTTTGATATAATAATTTAAGATATTAATACGCATTATTATTTGATGTGTTTAATATGAGGTTGTTAGGTACAATAATTAGGAGGTGTCGTATGGCTATCAAAAAGTTAAAAGACATGAAACCAGGTGAGTCTGGTCTTATTGTTGCACTACATGGCAGTGGCAATGTTAAGCATCGTCTAATCGACATGGGTCTTGTAAATGGTACAAAAATCCATGTTATGAAGTTTGCCCCTTTGGGTGATCCAGTGGAAATCAAAGTAAAAAACTTTGAATTAGCACTTCGTAATAGCGAAGCTGGCATGATTGATGTAGAGGTTCAATAGGAGGTTCACATGGCAGAAAAAGGGCAAATTCGAATTGCCTTAGCAGGTAACCCTAACTGTGGTAAAACTACAATGTTTAACAATATCACAGGGGCGAAGCAACACGTTGGTAACTATGCCGGCGTTACAGTAGAAAAAAAGGAAGGCTATAAGAAATTTGATGGCCATGAGTTATTGTTTATTGACTTACCAGGTACATATAGCTTAACTGCACGTTCCTTGGATGAGTTAGTAGCGCGTAATGTTATCGTAAATGATAACCCAGATGTAATTGTTAATGTTCTTGATGCATCTAACTTGGAACGTAACTTATATTTAGCTGCACAATTATTGGAACTTGAAAAGCCAATGGTTATTGCTCTAAACATGGCTGACGTTGCTGAAGAAATGGGCATCAAATACGACCTAAAAAAAATGGCAGAAATGACAGGGGCTACAATTGTTAGCACAGTAGGTCGTACAAACATTGGTACAAAAGACTTGTTAGAAGCAACTATTAGTGTAGCGGCTTCTCAAAAAGCTCCTGGTGTAACAATTAACTATGGTGATTTGTTAGAAGGCAAAATTAGTGAGCTTGTAGAAGCGCTAAAACAAGCTGGCACTATTACATATCCACTTCGTTGGATTGCTGTTAAGTTGTTAGAAAAAGATGCGGACGTTATTGGCAAAGTTATGCGCTTTGATAATACGGAAGCTATTATTCAAAAGGCTGAAGCTATTCGTGAAGAAATTAA
>CATWLR010000010.1:0-9816 GCA_958351665.1 Veillonella infantium
AAACGCCGAAAGTACTTGGCTGGAGACGGCCTGGGAGGATAGGAAGCCGCTGATTGCTTAAAGGCACACCTGGGGGTGTGTCTTTTTTTTGTTGTATGGCTTCCTATCCTCCCAGGGTACCTGGTGAGCAGGGCAGTAGAAGATGGAGAAGCGAAGCGACGACAGATTCACTGCATCGCTTAGTTCGGAGCGTAAGATGGACATGTAGCGAAGCTACATAAGGCCATCCACAGCGACGAACACCCAGTATCCTGGATGGAAGAACCGTACATGAGAACTCGCTGATTAACGAAATAGAGGGTCAACCCTAAAGGGTTGGCCCTCTATTTTTGTGCTCTAACGAGCACATTCTAATTCCTTCTAGAGCCGTCTCCAGCCAAGGTTGTACAAGTATTATCTATGTGTATTTAACAATACAGACGGCGTGGGAAGCCTAGGGCAATAGGGCGTAAAGGAGCGCAGCGACGCGTACGTCCATTGCATCAGGTTCGACGAAGCCCTACAATCAGTATCGTACATTAAAAGACTATTTTAAATACTGTCATGGGCGAGTGTGATAGGAAGCCGCGTCTAATGGTAGGAGGCTAACTACATCTAACCGATACCGCGGTGCGTAGCACCTATGGTATCGTACCGTAAACCAGTTGAGTAGCTTCAGGTACTTGTAATTATAATTAATATAGACCACTATAAGTTACTTATGTAACCATAGATCAATGTAAATTGGATTTATCTATAAGATCATAAATTTGCCCTCTGTTACATATTTGTGGGATCGAGTATTGTTCTTGTATAAAGGCGTAGTAGAAGAAATCTTGCCTGTTGCACAAATTAGTGAAGCAAAAAGTGAATATGCACAAAAGTTACTTTATTCTATTTTAGATATTAAACATGATTAAGTGTTAACTTTAATAGGATTAATCGGCCCATAAATTTACAAATCCCTCATAAGATATGTCATAGACTTCTATGATAATCTTGTGAGGGATTTTGTTGATAATACTGATATATTTGTGGTATTCTCATTATGTATGAAAGTAGATTGGAGTGATTAGTTTATATGTATAAATATGGCAAGAGCTGTATTAAAAAAATATTATGTTTTCTCACAATATGTATTGCAATTTTAGCTATCTCTTTTGGCGTTATGTGGGGGCTGTCTACTGATTATAAGATTTATGGTGTCCCTGTACTAAACTATCACCAAGTGAATGATGAAAAGCACTCTGCTTTGACGCTTCATGTTGATCAGTTTAGAGAACAAATGGAATATCTACATAATCAGGGATATAACACGATTACGTTGGCTCAATTATATGATTATTTAGAAAATGGTACTGAATTACCTAATAAGCCAATTGTTATCACCTTTGATGATGGCTATGTAGATAACTATAAAAATGTATTGCCTATTTTAAAGGAATACAACATGAAGGCTACCTTGTTTATGATTAGTGATGCAGCTAATACGCCTGGTTTTGTTTCTACAGAACAAATGCACCAAATGGAAGCTGGTGGATTTGATATTCAAGGCCATACAAATCATCATAAAATCTTAACAAAAATTGATCCTACCGAATTACCGGATGCTCTTCTTGGTGGGAAGACTTCTTTGGAGGGGATTTTGGGTGAGCCTATTGAGTATCTAGCATATCCTGGTGGGTTTAATGATATGCTCGTTCAATATGTAAGTAAACAATCTGGTTATAAAATGGCTTTCACAGTACAACCAGGTACAGTACAGCCAGGCGATAATTTATATGCCTTAAATCGGTTGGCTATATTCCAAGGTGACACACCGTACTTATCGTTCTGGTTACGCCTACATTGTGCACCATTCATTCACTATACATGGTCATTACGTGATTTTTTACGCGATAATGGATGGCCTACATTAGCATCTATTATACCGTTATTCTAGGAGGAATTATGTCTTACGAAGTATTAGCAAGACCTTTGCGTGTTGCTATTTTAACAGTTTCTGATACACGTACCTTTGAAACTGATAAGGGCGGTAATAAAGTTCAAGAGTTTTTAGTGAAAGCTGAACATATCGTAGCTGATCGTAAAATTGTCATTGATGATTACAATGAAATTAGAAATGCTATGATTCCTTGGTGTAATGATGAATCTATTGATGTTATCATCTCTACAGGTGGTACGGGAATTGCTAAGCGCGATGTAACAATTGAAGCGGCAAATAGTCTCTATGAGAAACATATCCCTGGTTTTGGGGAAATCTTTAGATATTTGTCTTATACAGAAGATATTGGGACTAAGGCGATGGCATCTCGTGCAGAAGCTGGTGTCAACAATAATACGTTAATGTTCTCTGTTCCTGGCTCTGTAGGTGCTGTTACTTTGGCGATGAGTAAACTCATCATTCCTGAAATGGCACATCTTGTTCGTGAAATTACAAAATAATAAATTAAGACTGCTCATACGTGGGCAGTCTTTTTTGATAATATAAATCAAAAAGTAATTTTATGGATATAAAAATATTCAGGTATAACCTAATTTATAGGCTTAAAATCTATATATGCCAATTCTCAATATTTAAAACAATACCATTGCAGTATTGTTTTATTTCGATTATACTAGATTTAGTAATACGTTTGTCCGAGTGCACGAGAAAGGAGACCTTATGAAGTTAAATCAGGCCACGGATTATGCATTTCGCATGGTCTTACATATGGCGCTCTTACCTTCGGGAACGAAGCTAACGGGTTCTGTATTGGCTGAGCAAGAATTGATTCCAGAACGATTTTTGCTCAAGATTATGCGTAGTCTCATTGCAGCTGGGATTATGAAATCCTTTCGCGGTGTAGATGGTGGGTTTGCCCTCAATCGAGAACCGCAAGAGATTTCATTGCTCGATGTAATTAGAGCGGTAGAAGGGGATGCGTATTTACAACGGTGTTTATATGATGTAGGTTCTTGCTCTAAATCTTGTATGGGGCATTGTGCTATCAATGAAGCTATGGGGAAGGTTCAGGACCAATTGATCAATCAGTTGGAGAAGGTTAACTTTAAAACTCTTGCTCAACGTGAACAGTTGATTGAGTCTGAATCCTTACCATATTTACAAGCTCAATGATACAAGATTTTGGTAAAAGCTCATCAAGTGATGTAGGTATTTTATTCTAAGGAGGAAAACACATGTTTGAAGCTGTAGATTTAGCTCGAATACAATTTGCGCTAACATCTATCTATCACTGGTTGTTTGTGCCGTTCACACTAGGCATGACAGTGACTGTAGCTATCTTAGAGTGGACATATGTGTCTACTGGTAAAGAAGTATACAAAAAAATGGCAAAATTCTGGGGCAAATTGTTCCTAATTAACTTTGCTATGGGTGTGGTAACTGGTATTGTTCAGGAATTCCATTTCGGTATGAACTGGGCTGAATATTCTCGTTTTATGGGTGACATTTTCGGCGCTCCATTGGCCCTTGAAGCATTAATGGCATTTTTCTTGGAATCTACATTCATGGGTGTATGGATCTTCGGTTGGGACCGTTTGAATAAAACTGTTCACGCTCTTGTAGCTACGTTGGTGGCATTAGGTACTAACCTATCCGCATTCTGGATTCTCGTAGCCAACTCCTTCATGCAACATCCTGTAGGTTATGTAATCCGTAATGGCCGTGCAGAAATGGATAATTTCTTAACAATTGTTCAAAATGGTTATGTACCAGGTCAATTCTTCCATATCGTGTTAAATGGTTTATTAACAGCAGGCGTAATTATCATGGCCATCAGTGCTTGGCACTTATTGCGCAACAATGCGACAGACTTCTACCGTCGTTCCGCTAAATGGGGCATGGTTATTGCTCTTGTATTCGGTACTTTAGGCGCTTTGGCAGGTCATCATCAAGGTCAATACATTACAAAAGTACAACCTATGAAAATGGCTGCTATGGAAGCATTGTGGGAAACACAAGATCCAGCTCCATTCTCTTTAGTAGCTAATATTGATACTAAAGCACAAAAGAATACTGGTGCTCTTGAAATCCCTGGTGGTTTATCCTTCTTGACTCAAAACTCCTTTACATCTGGTAAAGTAGAAGGCATCAAAGATCTTCAAGCTAAATCTGAGGCTCAATATGGTCCTGGTAACTATATTCCAGATGTTCCAGCAATCTTCTGGACATTCCGTATCATGGTTGCCGCTGGTTCCATTATGTTACTTGTTGCATTCGTAGGTCTCATCCTTAATGCAAAAGACAAATTAGTTGGAAATCGCACATTCTTGAAAATTATGTTCTGGACATTGCCATTGCCATTCATTGCTCATTCTACAGGTTGGTTTGTAGCAGAAGCAGGTCGTCAACCATGGCTTGTAAATGGTTTACAATTGACTGCAGACGGTGCTTCTAAAGCCGTTACAGCTCCAGAAATTATGACTACTATCATCGGTTTTACAGTTGTGTATATCATAGCAGCTATTGCGGCTATCTACCTTGCTGTAGAACACATCAAAAAAGGTCCGGATGGCAATCCATCTCACGATGTAGTTGAAAAAGAGGAGGCGAGATTATGGAATTAATTTTTAATAACCTTGAAGTGGTATGGTTTATTTTAATTACTATACTATTCGCTGGCTTCTTCTTATTAGAAGGTTTTGACTATGGTACTGGTATTTTATTACCATTCATCGGTAAAACTGACGTTGAACGTCGTCAAATGATCAATGCCTTAGGTCCTGTATGGGACGGTAATGAAGTATGGATGATTACTGCAGGTGGTGCATTATTTGCGTCCTTCCCTCATGTATATGCTACATTGTTCAGTGGTTTCTATTTAGCGTTATTCTTAATGCTTGCGGCTCTTATTATCCGTGGCGTATCTTTTGAATTCCGCTCCAAGAGCCCTAACTTGTTATGGCGTAAAACTTTCGACTACTGCATCTTCTTTGGTTCTTTGATTCCTGCATTATTGTGGGGTGTTACGGTTGGTAACTTGATTCAAGGTACTCCAATCGATGCAAGCATGACCTATGTAGGCACATTCTTTGATTTGTTAAGCCCATACACAGTACTTTGCGGTATTGCGTTTATCTTGGTATTCACATACCATGGTGGTTTGTTCACTTCTATCAAAACAGCGGGTGCTGTTTCCGAACGCGCTCGTGCAGCTTCTTTGGTAGTTGGTGTTCCTACAGCTATCGGTGCATTAGCATTGGTAGGTGCAACTTATGTATTTACAGATTTGTTCAACTCTGTATTAGCAATTGTTTGCTTTGCGTTGGCAATCGTGTTCTTCCTCATTTCTTGGGGCGCAGCACGTACTCGTAATACTAAATTGGGCTTCTTATTTAGCTCCTTATCCGTTATCTCTGTAACGGCTGCTTACTTTGCTGGTTTGTTCCCTCGCATCATGGTTTCTTCTTTAAATCCTGAGTGGAGCTTAACTATTGCAAATGCAAGTAACTCTACTTACACATTGACTTTGATGACTTGTGTAGCCTTTGTATTTGTACCAATCATCTTGGCTTACCAAATCTGGGTATACTGGACATTCCGTCATCGTGTATCTGAAAAAGACTTACACTATTAATAGAATAGAATTATAATTCTAGTGAATTGTAAAATTTAGGTCTCAATGTGAGGCGTGTCGTAGCGGCACGCCTCTTTTTTGTGGTAAGATAGATATAATATTGATAAATTTAGATTCACTTGGACTAACTTAGATTATATTTTAACAGAATTTAACTGAGACTTAGTTAGGGCAGTCTAATCGATGTGATTTTATATTTTTAATAGTTTTACCGTAGAGGATACTATGATACAGCGTACTGCTTTTAAAGCGCTGCTAGAACATAAAGGTCAGCTATTACTACTAGGATTAACCTGTTTAGTAGAGAGTTTGGCTATTGTTGGGCAAGCTTGGTTCTTTGGAACCTTAATTAATAATTTTATATTTTCAGAGAATACCTTACATGATGAAAGGTATACTATTATCTATTTAGGAATTGCTATTATTGTAAGGTTGCTTGCACATTATATACAAGAATCCGTAGCAAATCGATTAGGTACTGCGGTAAAAGCAACCTTTAGAGAACGGGCCTTAGAGCATATGTTTAAACTTGGTGTGCAACATAAGGAACGCCATGGCGATGTAATACATATGCTTACTGATGGATTAGAGCAAGTAGATGCTTATGTAGCTCGTTATATTCCTCAAATCCTATATGCTATTATGATTCCTCTTATTATGGGCATTGCTATTGTAGATACATTACCTATTATTGGTATC
Organism: Veillonella infantium; assembly: GCA_958351665.1. Taxonomy (GTDB): domain Bacteria; phylum Bacillota; class Negativicutes; order Veillonellales; family Veillonellaceae; genus Veillonella; species Veillonella infantium_A. The sequence goes on from CATWLR010000010.1 coordinate 6,258, forward strand.
ATTCTAATTATCACCGTACCATTAATTCCATTCTTTATGATCTTAATTGGTAAGCAAGCGGATCGTCTAAATAAAGAACAGTGGGAGCGGATGAGCTTCTTATCTGGTCATTTTCTTGATGTATTGCAAGGGATTACAACATTAAAACTGTTTGGTCGTGCAAAGGATCAAATTCAAGTTATTGGTCGTTTATCTGAGGAGTTTAAAGATTCTACATTACGAGTATTGCGTGTGGCGTTTTTATCTGCTCTAGTTCTTGAGCTCGTAAGTACTATTAGTACGGCATTGATTGCGGTATACCTGGGCTTAACATTATTGGATGGTGAAATCCCATTCTTTTCAGCTTTCTTTATTTTGCTATTAGCGCCAGAGTTCTATACGCCATTTAGACAATTGGGGGCTGCATTCCATACGGGCATGGCAGGTAAGACATCAATTTTAAAATACGAAGAGTTTATGAATCGCCAGCCATCGCTGCCTATAGGCGGACAATCTCAACTTAAAGGTAAGGTACAAGCAATTGAAATTAAGGATTTAACGTTTACCTATGAAGATAGTGAAAATGGTGTACAACATATTTCATTAGAGGCTAAACGTAATTCTCCGATCATGCTTGTTGGTGAAAGTGGGGCAGGGAAATCTACAATTGCCCATATTATTGGGGGATTTTTAACTGCTCCTAAAGGCACTGTTACTATAGATGGTCTTGATCTATGTGACATCGATATTGAGTGGTGGCGCCAACAAATTACCTATGTATCTCAACATCCACATATTATGAAAGGAACTTTGCGTGACGTATTATCCTTTGGGATGAATGTAAGTGATGAAGAGATTATAGAAGCTTGTAAAGAGGTACAGTTACTAGATGTGATCAATAGACAACAAGATGGACTAGATACTGTTATTAGTGAAGGTGGCTTGGGTCTGAGTGGTGGCGAACGTCAACGGGTTGCCTTAGTACGTGCATTTTTGCGAAAGGGTCAAGTGTTAATTCTCGATGAGGTGACGGCACATCTTGATGTAAAAACAGAAGCTATTATAAGCAGTGCTATCAAACGTTTGATGGATAATAAAATCGTCATTATCATTGGTCATCGTCTACAAACGATGCATTGGGCATCCACACTATACGTTTTGAAACATGGACGTATTATTCAACAAGGTTCTTATGCGAAGCTTCTTGCAGTAGATGGTTATTTTAAGGAGCTTATTACCTCTGGTTTAGGTGAATTTTCTTCAACTATCGAAGAACAATTAAAAACAGAAAAGTCATTTACCTTAGAACATAGAGAAGAGATAGATTATTCAATTCGGGTAGATCATCAAGATGCTTACGTTTTGGGACAAGATACAATGCAGACTCCTGAGGTTTCAACTTCTAAGATGGGCGTACAAGGATGGAAATTATTATTTACTGTACTGAGTCCTGCAAAGTGGTCCTTAGTATTAGCTTTGATTTTTACATTCTTAACGGTATTTATGAATGTGGGCTTATTAACTGTATCCGCATGGTTATTGGCATCAGCTGCATTGCAACCGGGTCTTACTTATTTGAGCCTTGCTATTGTGGGCGTCCGCTTCTTTGGTGTTAGTCGTGCTGTATGTCGTTATTTTGAACGGTATACATCTCATCGTATGGCGTTCCAAGGGCTGTATGGTTTGCGTGTATGGTTTTATGCTCATTTAGAACCATTGGCGCCGGCTATTCTTAAACGTTTTGGTGCAGGGGATATGTTAGGTCGCATTATGGGGGATATAGAGGTACTACAATTTTTCTACTTGCGTACGTTGATTCCTCCTGCAGCAGCCATTGCTTTAACTATTTTAGTTGCCTATGGTGTATCTACGATTGATAATAGTTTAGTTGCGCCTATAGTTTTAGCAGCCTTTATATTAGGTCTAGTTTTGCCTTTAGGTGTATATGTTCATAACAAACAATCGTTGACGGCGATTGGACCTCAACAAGGGGAATATAAATCCCTATTAAGTGATACCATGGATAGCTTGGAGGATGTTATTAGTTACGGTAATGAACAGTTAGTATACGATCGTATTCAACATATGATGAGTACTGTGGATGCTAATAAAGGTATTATCGAACGGGGCATGAACTTAGGCAATACGCTGTTCCTAGGTGGAGTCCAAATTACAGTTGTCATTGTAGCCATATTAGCAGCCAATGCGTTGACCGGAGCTTGGGCCAGTGTTATGGTAGCAGTTGCTGCTATTGGTACACAAGCTTGGTTTGAGTCCTTACAACCTATGATCGCTGCCATTCATCATGGTGCTGAAAGTAAAGTGGCTACGAGTCGTCTCATAGCACTTGCAGATGAGCCAATTCCAGTAGTGGAACCAAACGCACCAAAACCATTTAATGCTAATCGAGAGATTACATTTACCGATGTATCCTTTGGTTATGATGCGTATCGTCGTATTTATGAACATCTTAGATTAGAAATTAAACAAGGTCAATCAATTGCTATTGTTGGCGCTAGTGGATCTGGTAAGACTACATTGTTTAATATGCTTGAGCGATTATATGATTACAGAGGCTCAATCCATGTTGGTGATGTAGAGTTAAAGGATATTTCTATCGATACATGGCGTAATGCTTTAGGCACGATAACGCAAGATACATATATTTTCCATGCGTCCTTTGAAGATAATATTCGACTAGCAAGACCGGATGCCTCAGAAGCTGATTTAGAGTATGCTATTGATCGTGCTTCGTTGCGCTCTGTAGTGGAACGCTTGCCAGATGGTATTCATACGATTGTTGGTAGTGGTGGTCATGGTCTAAGTGGTGGCGAACGACAACGGGTTGCTTTAGCTCGACTATTCTTGCGAAAACCTCAAGTTGTTTTGTTAGATGAACCATTAGAAGGTTTAGACCAAGTAACGAGGAAGGCTCTGCATCGTGATTTGATGGAATATGTACAGGATAAAACATGCTTATATATTACACATCAGTTAGAAGGATTAGAACATATGGACCGTATCTTATTTATGGATAAAGGTCAAATTATAGAAGATGGAACTTACGAAGAATTAATTGCCCTTCGTGGTCACTTCTATGAATATTGTTATCTATCCATGGCAAGTATTCAATAAAAATAAATATCAGTTAAACTATCTATTATAAATATTAAACTATAATAGGCTGAATGTTAAACTGTAGTAATAAAGCCTCTTTTACTATGTAAAAGGGGCTTTATGTATACCTATATTTAATAGTATATGTAGTAGTCTTTTATCGATAAATCATGCAATATATGGTATAATTTGTATATCAAAAGCTGTTTTTTTACCCTTGGAGGGGTTATGACTAAGATCTTCACCAAATTACGAGCTTTGGTGGATGAAACATTATCTGATCATGATACAGTGGTGGATAAGATGCCTACCATGGAAAAGGCACCATTAGAACAAGACCTGTTCGACCACCGTTTACTATATATAGAAGAAGACACCGTTAATCGTATGTTGAGGGCTGCTCTTCGCAATCATTGGTTCTTCTACGCTGTAACGTTTGAATTTGAACCAAACAATCAAATAT
>CATWLR010000011.1:0-9579 GCA_958351665.1 Veillonella infantium
GACTGCACATGTTTTACAAGGTCTTGCGTAATGTGCGGTTGAAATTGACCGTCCTGAACAGCAGTATGTACTGCCTCATCATTGCCAACAGTAGTAATCGTTTTTGTCTTACTAGGAGAGAGGACGATTTTCATGGGATAATTCCGCCTTGATAGTTTCCTCTGTCAAATTGTCGATCAACTCAGGATTCCACAACATAAGAGGCACAGCCACTACATGGCTAGCTTTCATTTCTTTACATAAATTAATGCATTCTTTAAGGTAATCAGAATCTTCATCTACAAGATCGCATACAATAACAACGTGACGACCTTTTAAATTAACACCTTCGTAGTCGATGCTACCAGCAGATACTGTAAGCATACCAGTTTCTAGACGACCTTCGCTCATGTCGTTCAAGCGAGACATTAGAACGTGTTCGAGCATAGTAGATACAGGCGTTACCACGCGACCAATGCCGATAAGAGCCTCAGGTTGGGCGTGAACAATAACTGTTTTCTTGCGTTTATCAGTTCTAAAATCAACGAGAGCCTTTTCTAAAGCGCCAAAGAACACGAATAATTGCCAAGGATCAAAAGAACCTGTTTGGAACATGTCGATAACAGAGCCATCCTCATCCATATTTAGGCGCGTTAATAATTCCTCTGCAATGTCGTTTACTACAACACTAAAATCAGATTGCATTGCATCTTGTACTTTTACTTCCTCTGCCATTAGGTCCTCCTAATTTCTATCTATTACACTGGTGAGGGAATGTTCCCTACAGGATTTATACTATCTTTAATTGTAACATATTTTATAGCCCACATGGGTATTCATGGATACACTTTTTACATAACAACTATACCAGTTATATGACAAAGTAATTCTAATAAAACAATGTTATATGATTAATATAATTTTATCATTTTTGAATACCTATTATACAAAAAAAGACCGCTAACGCGGTCTTTTCCTATTACCCTACAATGAGTAGGTAAATATTCATTACAGTAACAACAATACCAATGCCCCATAATAGTACATTCGTATATTTATGGTTCGCATATTGCCCCATCACCTTACGGCTACTCGTCATATAGAGCTGCAAGAAAATTGTAATAGGTAGTTGCAAACTCAAGAACATTTGAGAGATCAACAATGCTTGGAATGAATCAGTAACAAATACAATCAACAACAATGCCGGAATGTATGTTAAAACCAAGCCTAATCGAGTATGGAAGTCTTTCATATCGTAAGACTCACCAAACATGCCTGCAAATATACTCGCTCCAGCCATACCTGCTGTAGCAGAAGAGGCAAAGCCCGCAAAGAGCAATGCGATAGCAAAGATAGTACCTGCTGCCGGGCCAATGAGAGGTCGTAACAACTCCTCCGCCTGTTCAAGCTCTGTTACCTCAATGCCGTGAGTAAAGAACACTGCTGCCGCCAATAAAATCATGGCGGAGTTAATCATCCACCCAATCCCCATAGAGAATAAGGTGTCTAGAAATTCATAACGCAATTGGCGCTTCATTATAGAAGGATCTTGCGTATTGAATTGCCGACTTTGGATGATTTCTGAGTGCAAGAACAAATTGTGAGGCATAATAACAGCCCCTAAGATACTCAAAATAACGAGCATCGATTCATTTGGAATCTTAGGATCTACCCAACCAATGCCTGCTGCCGCCCAGTCTACATTGACCATATTGACCTCAACGAGATAGGCCAATGCAATAAGGGATACAAAGCCCGCTATGATTCTCTCCAGTTTTCGATAGGAGTTTGTAATGAGCATAACAGTACATATAACGGCCGTTAATACACTACCTATCAGAAGCGGAATGCCAAAGAGCATTTTCAATGCAATAGCAGCGCCGATAAATTCAGCCAATGCCGTCGCCGCAGCTGCAATACTAGCTGTACTCAACACAAATCGAGATACATAGGGAGGCAAGAATTCATAAGCACATTCGGATAATCATTGGCCCCGTACAATGCCTAAATGAGCCACATTATGCTGCAATAGAATGAGCATAATTGTAGATAGTGTTACTACCCATAAAAGTTCGTAACCATAACTAGCACCGGCAGCTAGATTAGCCGCCCAATTGCCAGGGTCGATAAACCCTACAGTTACGATAATGCCAGGCCCTATAAATTTAAAAACCTCGCTCACCTGGTGCTTACCATTTTGGTGAACAGTAAACAACTGTTTCTTTAAGAAATCAAGCATTATAACTCCTTATTAAGGGTTATAGAGTAAAGGTCATCTCCGTTTGCATGCGAGCATCGGTTTTAGATTTTGTATCCTTACCACCGGTATAACGGATGCGCACATTATTATTTACTTTAACACGAGAATCATCAATTTTGAATTTCTTCATTTTTTCTTTAATTTGTTCATCTGTTAAAGCGCGCTCTTCTGGTTTTGCCACTTCATCATTAGCGGTATCTAAAGCCTCTTGTTGAGATTTAGATACTTGGTATGTTTTACCAGACTTCTTAGCTTTTTCAGCACGTTTTTCGTCTAATTTTTGACGGCGCTCTTGCGTAACCTTCTTATCGCGAGCAATACGATAGTCCATTACATCACGCATATTTTCTTGATAAATGCGCAATGCATATTGGCGATCGTTTTCGTTCATTTGCTCCCGTTTAGTTACCACCTCATCGATAAGAGGCATAAGCTCATCCTTTGTATAGCTTGTATTGCCATCAAAGACAAAACCATGTGTATCTGTAATAGCACCGTGTTTAATTAACGTTTGTAATGCTGTATACGTCCAATCACTTGGCGTAATTACACCAGCACTCACATGATGTTGTGCTTTACTAGAGCTACTAACAGTTTCTACATCAGCACTAACACCATCCACCATAGGACGTGCACTTGGAATAGCAATGCTTTCAGCATGAACAAAGCCAACAGAAGCAACAAGACATAATGTGCCGATACCGATAGCGCGACGAAGTAAATTCATGTGACGTGTATATTTTATATTCATAAGAGTCTCCTTAAAATTACATTTTATACAATCTATTATATGAAACCCCTTGTCATACGTCAACTCTATAACCTTACACGCCTGTATACATCAATATTTACAAGACCTTAAACTCATTTGAGTCCTTACACATTAAGGTCTATACCTAGTAAATACTACAATAAATAAACAAAAAGACCTCACATCGCGTGATGTGAGGTCTCTGCATGGCGGAGGATTAGGGATTCGAACCCTAGCGACGGTAACCCGCCCTAACGATTTAGCAAACCGTCCTCTTCAGCCTCTTGAGTAATCCTCCATGCTTTACTGGGTAATCATATCATACCCAATAAGGCATTGTCAATCGTATTATTTCAACATGGATTCGATGAACCAGATTTGTTTTACTACTATATTAAATATAATATTCTATATAGCCATCGGGGATTTTCTTTTCCTCAGTCTTACCGTTATTAGTACGACGAGGTTTACGGACATACATATTTTCTGGATCCGTTTCAAAGATAACCATGTCTTTCGGGATATCATGTTTAATAACAAGGTTACAACCGATTTTTGTGCGGGCACCGATAGTAATATCCCCTAAGATTTTTGTGCCTGTACCGATGAGTACTTCGTCTTCGATGGTTGGATGGCGTTTTATCTGTTTAGAGGACATACCGCCTAACGTTACTTGATGGAACAGTGTTACATTATCACCTACGATGGCAGTTTCACCGATTACAACGCCCATACCATGGTCAATAAATAAACCGCGACCGATCGTTGCACCTGGATGAATTTCAATGCCCGTTACGTGACGAGAATGTAATGCTACACGACGCGCCAAGGTTGGCCATCCCGCCTTATAGAGGCGGTGCGCAAAGAAATGCCAGAATAAGGCCGTAATATGTGGATACGTCCAAATAACCATCCACACACTTGTTGCGGCTGGGTCAGAATCCATTACGCGCTTTATATTATATTGAATTTTGCACCATAATTCGCGCAAACCTTGCATCATAGTGACTCCATCTCAAATAACTCTACTCATATAATAATATATAGTATACAACATATGTGGTCTGTATTCCTATATATAAGATGTTTTATCTATGCGAAATCCGTTACTTTACATATTCGTTATTAGCAAAATCCAAAAGGGATAAATATTTTTCTACCCCATCTGGTGCAATAACCACTATATTCGCCTTTGGTTCTTCTCGTGCAATGCGCTTAGCTGCTACAATAGCCGCCCCCGCTGAAAGCCCAATAGAAACACCGCTTTCACGCATAAAGGTTTGTACTTCGCTAAAGGCTTCTTCATCGCTTACAGTTTGTACGCCATCCATCAAGCTTTGGTCGAAATTTTCAGGAATAAAGCCTGCACCAATGCCTTGAATTTTGTGAGGACCGCCCTTACCTTCTGTAATAGCTGGGGAGCCTGTTGGTTCCACAGCGATAGATTTCAGATTCGGATTATGCTCTTTCAATCGTCTAGTAACACCTGTGAAAGTACCACCTGTACCGATACCTGCCACAAATACGTCTACATTCGGCACTTGTTCTACGATTTCAGCGCCCGTAGTACGGTAATGTATATCTGGATTCGCAGGATTTACAAATTGGCCCAACGTAAACGCATTAGGATATTTCTCTAAGATTTCATTTGCTCGTTCAAGAGCGCCCTTCATGCCCGTTTCTTTTGGTGTTAAGATGAGCTGTGCACCGTACGCCTTAATAAGTTCACGACGTTCTTTACTCATGCTTTCAGGCATAATAATAACTGTTTTAATATGTAAGATAGCGCCTACCATGGCAAGAGCAATACCTGTATTGCCACTTGTAGCCTCTACGATGATGCTATCCTCGTGAAGGCGACCTTTTTCCTTAGCATCTTGCAACATGCCAAGAACGGCACGGTCTTTCACAGAGCCACCTACATTATATTTTTCAAGTTTTACATAAATATTGGTATTTGGTAATTGATATACCGGAGTTTTACCAATCAGTTCAGTTGTTTGATTTGTGACTATACTCATCTGATTCTCCTTTTGGTGATAGATGATAAAAATCGTCCTCAGGAACATCCCAAGGACGATATGAATTTCACCTTGTTATTCTCTATACACTGGATATAACCATTTGTGTATTCTCATAAATACAATCATACTCTATCACCTGCATCTATGCATTGTCAAGAGAATGAGAACCGCTTTTAAAACCCTAAAAATATAGGAAATAACTAGGTTTATTTATAATTTTGTCAGTGTATCTACCACCATACCCCAAGTAACAGGCACCATAATAATAACTAGCGCGAGTCCAATAAAGATGACTGTCCCTAGTATAACGGTAAGTCGCGGAACGATGGCTATCACGGTACTATTCGCTACATTATACGCCTTATCTATGTCATAGTGTAGCGCTACATAGCCCCACAGGTATCCTGCTATCACATATATCGCTACATAAGGGTCTAGTATGATATGCGTTGATGTCATCGTTTCAACATGCATTAACCGATTGATGACTGGTGAAAGTAGCACATTAGCAAGCATCGCTATAAGCTTGAACCATATAAGGCATATAATATAAGGCCACATGGTTCTCATGGTCATCCGTATCATGTAAATCAATCCTACAATAGCTAAGCCCAACCCGCCCTTTTCATGGGCCATATACTGTTCCATCCAGGAAGGTTGTTCTTTACCTTGATGTAGTTGGTCATAGTGAAATGATAAATTTCTTTCACCATGAGCCAAATCGACAAGGCCTAACACTTGTAACAATACTAAAACAAAGACGAAAACAACAATCATCTGGAAGCTTTCACTAAAGAATAGAGCCATCGGATCAAATGTCAGCTCACGCAGAGCAGATAGATTGCCATACATATCATAAAATACAGCATATATGCCATTTGTTATGAGTACATCCACAATAAATAGGGTCAATATAAAAATAAGATACCCATTCCACCGAGTCCATCTACTGAGATGTGACAACTGCGTATGCTTCCCTACGATTATGGATGCAGGGTGAATAGACAAGGTCACCCCGATCATAAAAAACATTATGAACGATGTGACCATTGTTAAATATTCGTATACCATATTAACGGTATGCTACGCGCTCAGGCTGCATGTCGTGGAAATGAAGGCGCTCTTTGGCAGTCTTTTCCCACTCTGTACCAGACTTGCCATAGTTTGCGTATGGATCGATGGACAAACCACCGCGCGGCGTAAACTTGCCCCATACCTCGATGTACTTAGGATTCATCAACTTGATGAGATCTTTCATGATGATATTGATGCAGTCCTCGTGAAAGTCCCCATGATTGCGGAAACTAAATAGATATAATTTCAAAGACTTGGACTCTACCATTTTCTTATCTGGCACATAAGAAATATAGATTGTCGCAAAGTCTGGTTGACCTGTCATAGGGCACAAGCTAGTGAACTCAGGACAGTTAAACTTAACGAAGTAATCATTATCAGGGTGCTTGTTATCAAACGCCTCTAACACCTGTGGTGCATAATCAGTAGGGTAATCGGTCTTGTGACCTAACATCGTTACCCCTTGTAACTCTTTTTCAGATCTGCCAGATGCCATAAGGAACCTCTTTCTATAAACTCTATAACACTATAATTAAGATATATTAAATAATTCATGTAATACTTAATTATAGCATATTAAAAATCACCTATAACACTACATTTCCTTGCAATTCATCAAAGGTAAAAGCATATTCTTCTACACGCACAAACTCTTCCCAATCATTATGTAATAAAAGGGAGATATGGATTGTATCCTGTTCCTCAAATATATCTGCACCAACACAATAGCACGGAGATGCAAAAGAAATAATTTTACTTTCACTAGCATTTTCTAAGTTGATAAGCTGTAGCTGATTTTCACCAATCGCTAACAAATATGTATTAGATGCTATTAGTTGATAGTATTTAATAGAAACTACATCTGGAATTTCAATAACGCTTGTACCATCTATAATTATTATATTCCCAGAGTCATGACAGATTAATTTATTCTTTCTAAAATACATAACTATTCCATTATATCTATTTTGATACTCATTAAATGGATATTCATCAACAGAAGTAAGTTCTAGCACTGTAATTTTGAAGTCAATCAAATCTAAAGATACTACATTCTTACTCGTATCTATCATAATATGATCTTTACAGAAACAATGTAAGTTTGAGAAATATATATCTTGAAGATCATCAGGAAGCTCTATTAATTTAACCCCACTACTTTCAATGTCAACTAAACACAAAAATGCTTCCAACTTAAAAAGCATCCTATTATTAACGTAATCTATATATCTAGCTTCAGGATAAAACAGATTTTCATCGACCTTAATTCTTTTCACTTCATTCCATGAGGAATCCAACACAATAAGCCCTTGATGGTTATCATTTATTATGCTATATGGTCCTATTCGTTCTAACATATATATATCATTTTGGTTATATATACTCCGTATTGATTTTATAGGTTTCATGATGCTTATTATATCCTTTCTTTGTATCAATTATATAACGACTACAATCAGCAATAAACAAACTCTTTTTCCATAGATTACATTATGTTCTTTCGCCGATATTTAGATTGTATAAAATTAAAATTTATAATGAAATATTCATATACATTTGGTAACGTTAATATATTCAGAAAAATATAACACCTTATGGAGGTCCCTTATGAAATTAAAACAGCTTATTTTATCTAGTATCGCTGTAGGTGCATTAGCTTTCACATTTGGCACAGTACAACCTGCACAAGCAGCTATTGGCATGGAGAATCCTGGCCCAGCAATGAACCTTGAAAAACCTGCATCTGTTACGACTGCTCATCACATTAATGTAGATGGCAAGGTTGTAGAGCCTATTAATGGTCAACAAAATGTAATTTATGTAGATGGTCAAGCACTCGTAGCATTGCGCCAAGTATCTGAAGCATTAGGCTATAAAGTAGCTTGGGATGAGCCTACTAAAACAGCGTTGGTAGATATGAACATTGCTACATTAGCAATCCAACCAGACTCTGCTGAAGTAGTACGCCATGGTAAATTAAAGATTATCAACCTTGATACATCTGAAACCTTCTTGCCTGCAGCTCGCAAAGTAGACGGTACAATCTTTGTAAAACCTCAAGTGTTCAAATTATTATTGAACGACGTGAAAATTACAAAGGGTGAAATCTTCATCGCCCCTCAACGCGCACAATTGGCATCCACTACAAACACAGAGGTATCTCATAAGAATGAACTCAATACATTCTTACCACCATCTCAAGAAGATGTGAAGAAAAAAGAAGATCCAAAAGCTAAAGAAAAACCACTTATTAAAATCAAAAAATCGTTAGCCAAAGATACTGTCACAACAGATGAACAAACAACAGCTACAGAAGTATCTGAATACCAACGTGCTAATGGATTAGATCGATAAGTAGATCTATTAGATTGTTAAACAAATCTAGTACGTCGTTAACGCAATCTAGACACATAAAAAAGGTCCCATAAAGGGACCTTTTTTGTGTTATATGACCAAATCTAGTTATGGCTAAATTTAATTATACTCAAATCCAATTATTTGAGATTGAGCCTACTAAATTTAGAAAACTATTTACCAAAACCATAGCGGTTAAGTGCCGTATTACCACTACCATATATAGCCATAATCTTCGCCATGAAATAATCAGCCACAGCTAAAGAGTATGCTGCAATATCATTGTAATCAGAGTATTTAGGTGCAGTATTATTCGCATTAGTGCTAACAGTTGTAGTACTAGTTTTAGGAGTAGTCAATTTATTTGTAGCAGGTGCAGGATCTGTAACTGTTACAGTAGAGCCCATAGCTGGATTAACATAACCTGTTGGAGTAGATACTGGTGGGCGTTGGGAATCAGTATATTTATAGCCATAAGAAGCGTCCGCTTGTTGTGGCGCCAATGTAGCTACACCGAACGCAAGTACAGATGCAGCCAAAACGATAGATAATTGTTTAGATGCTTTCATAAAAACCTCCATAGCAAGTACTAAAAGAAATGCATTGTTATCAAAAATTCTGATAACGGAGATTTATTATAAATTAATTAATTAAACGTACAATGAAAGAAACTAAACATCATCTACATTTCATTTATCACTTAATTTGAATACTTTTAAGTCCATTTTTAACGCCATTCATTTGCCGTTTTAAATCATCAAAAGATGATTTTATATCCTCAGGAGGCTTGATATTATCTATACTTTTAGCCGAATCAGACGCTTCTTTGCTATTTTCTTGGGCCTTTTTCATGCCAGATTTAATACGATCTATATTCTCATCAATCTCATCAAAAGACTCATCGTAGAGAATAAAATTACTACCCCCATGGGACGTAATGTTAAGTGGTCCCATAGTGAGTTGCCCATTATCTATGCGTAACGCATCTGTTGAAATTGTGGTAATATTCGTATTTACTTTCACATCACTAAATGATAAATGCCGTCTCTTATTGTGAAAGTTCCCTGTAATACTTTTAATGGGAATGAGCATATAATGACCTTCACCAGACCAGAAGTTCCCCCACACCTCCATAT
>CATWLR010000012.1:0-9294 GCA_958351665.1 Veillonella infantium
CCTATAAGTATGCCCACAACTATCCAAATGGCTATGTAAAACAGCAGTATCTACCAACACCTCTTATGGATGCTTCGTACTACAATGGTATTAAAAGAGGCAAGGAAGAACAGTTACTTTGTGACTGGGAGAAACGGCGTAAAAGCTAACTAAATACTTCGATATATGCTATAATATAATGATAAGTTAATTTACAGTGGTGTTATATAAGTAAGGGGTTTGTATAGATTTATGGCAGAAGAAAAAACTTCCACCAAAAAACGCAATACACGACGAAAGCGAACAAGTACAAAACAGCAAACTAAGTCTCAAGGGTTTTCCTTGCGCAGCGAAGTTAAAGGCTTAATTGTAATTGCCTTTGCAGTTATTTCCTTGCTCGGATTCTTTGGGTTTGAACTCGGTCTTGTAGGACAGATTTTAACAGGTATATTCCGTTATGGTTTTGGCCTAGGCGGTATTATTCCTTGCCTTGGTGTGTTCTGGATTGGCTGGCGATTATTGTATAAAGGAACATTTATTTCCCTTACTAAACGGGGCGTTGTAATGACTTTGTTCTTCCTGTTCTTGCTAGCCCTTGTTCCATTGTGGCGCGTTCCTGAGGGGCAGGAACTAATCACCACACAATTGGCTAATCAAGGCGGTGTTGTAGGTGGAGCTATTGCTACATTCCTTCGTACACTGTTAGGTGAGCTAGGGGCCATCATTTTAGATGTGTTCTTATTATTAGCCTTTGGTATTCTAATTACGCGTTTATCTTTGCGTAGTGGCTTGCAAAAGGCAGCGGATAAAACACAAGTAGGCTTAGATGTAGCTAAAGAAGTGGCTGCTGAGAAGGTGGCTGTAGCTAAAGAGGTCTTTGAAGATTGGAATGAACAACGTAAAGAAGCTGCAGAACAACGTAAAGCGTATAACAGGGAAAAGGATACACGCTTTGCTGATGCTGCAGATCAAGCGTTAGATACACTTGAAAAACGAGGTATCACTACCGATCGAGATAACTTTGAAACGAGTGCGGTTGTAGATAATGAACCTATGGTGGATACAGTAACGACTGTAGAATCTCCAAAGGCTCCTACATCTTGGAAAGAATTAGCTGAAATAGAAGCGCGCAACCGTGCAGCAGAACAATTGGCGAATATTTCTGAAGATGCTGGTGATGCGAATTCTTATGATGCAGATGATTTTGATCAATTCTCTGATGCTAGTAAATCTACAGGTGATGACTATGTATATACTCCAGATGAGGCTTATACATATACTCCAGACGAAGGATATACAGATGAATCTGAATCAGTAGAGAATAACCATGAGGAACAACCAGAGTTTACATATCAAAATACAACGATTGGTCCATTGGAAACTAATCACGCTGCCATAGCTTCTGCTGTACCTGGTACAGGTGCTGCAGCAAGTTCTGTAAGTGCTGGTGCCGGTATGTCTGGTATGAGTTTACAAGTACCATCTACTATTAGTACTACAGAAGATACAGCACAAGTAGCAGTATCTAAAGATGGTCAAATTCATCGTACCTATGATAGACCTTATCATTTCCCAAGCCTTGATATTTTGGCGAAAGGGAAGGGGAGTCAAAGCAATGGTGAAGAAGTAGCGCAAAATGCAATGATGCTTGAAAATGTATTGAGTAACTTTGGTATTACTGCTAAGGTGGTTAATGCTACACAAGGTCCAACTGTTACACGCTACGAAATTGAACCTGCGCCTGGTGTAAAGGTTAGCCGTATCGTCAATTTAACTGATGATATTGCCTTAAACTTAGCGGCTCAACATATTCGGATGGAGGCTCCAATCCCTGGTAAATCCGCCATCGGTATCGAGGTTCCTAATAAGACAACAGAGGCCGTTCATTTGCGTGATGTTCTTGATTCTAGTGACTTCAAGGACGCTCGTGGGGGTATTCCGGTAGGTCTTGGCAAGGATATTGCAGGTAAGCCTGTTATTACTGACCTTGCGAAGATGCCTCACTTGCTTGTAGCAGGTACTACTGGTTCAGGTAAATCTGTATGTGTAAATACTTTGATTTCAAGTATTCTATTTAGTCGTAAACCAGAAGAGGTTAAGCTTTTATTAATCGACCCTAAGATGGTTGAATTGTCTATCTACAATGGTATTCCTCATTTGATGGCGCCAGTTGTAACAGATATGAAAAAAGCAGCCGCTGTATTGCGTTGGGCCGTTCGTGAGATGGAGGCTCGTTATAAAGCTTTTGCAGCATCTGGCAAACGGGATATTAAGAGCTATAACGAAGCGCACCCTAAGGCGGCTATGCCTTTGATTGTATTAATTATCGATGAGTTAGCTGACCTTATGATGACTGCCCCTGATGATATTGAAGAATCTATTAGTCGCTTAGCACAAATGGCGCGTGCTGCAGGTATTCACATGGTACTTGCTACGCAACGTCCTTCTGTCAACGTTATTACAGGCTCTATTAAGGCTAATGTACCTAGCCGTATTTCCTTTGCAGTAGGTTCTCAAATTGACTCCCGTACTATTCTCGATATGGCGGGTGCTGAGAAACTGCTTGGTAAAGGGGATATGTTATTTGCTCCAATTGGTGCTAATAAACCAATTCGTGTACAAGGTGCGTTTATCTCTGATGATGAGGTAGAACATCTTGTGGAATTTGTAAAAGCTCAACGTGAACCAGAATATGACGATACTGTTACACAAGAGGCTGAAAAGGAAACCGAAAAAGAATCATCTGAAGAAAATGATATTTACCGCGATGAATTATTAGAACGTGCTGTTAATCTCGTTATGGAATCTGGTCAAGCTTCTGTGTCTATGTTACAGCGTCGATTCCGCATTGGGTATACTCGTGCGGCTCGCCTTGTTGATACGATGGAAGATCTTAAAATTGTTGGTCCTAGTATGGGCAGTAAGGCTCGAGAAATTTTGATGAGCCCTGAACAAGCTAAGGCGCGATATTTCTCAGACTCCAATGATGAGCAATAATTAAATGATTACGATATGAGTATTATGTAGATTAAGAGAGGAACGAAAATGGCTGAATTAGGCGAAGAATTACGACGTGAACGAGTAAGACGTAATTTAACCTTTAAAGATGTGGAGCAAGTACTGCACATTAAAACAACCTATTTGGAAGCTATCGAAGATGGTAAGTATGACATCATTCCTGGTCAGGTCTACGTAAAAGGCTTTATTCGTAATTACGGTAATTATTTAGATCTTGATGGTGATCGCTTGGTAAAAGCCTACCAAAGTCAAGTAGGTGATATAGATACGTTTTCTTTGCGTTCTGTGACGCGTCAGAAGGCACAAGCTGCGCCAAATTTGGTGCAAAGTGAATTCGTTGAATACCAAACATCCAAAAAGCGTATGTCCTTAGAAACGCGTCAACGTAAACGTCAACGTTCTATCGTACAAGAACGCATTATTTTAGGGATTATTTTATTCTGTATGGCATTATTTTTACTATGGTTATTCCTTTTCTAATAGTTGATTAGGAATGATAGAAAGGCATTTACTCAATCAATGGATAGATTTTTAGTAACAGAACCTTCGGATATGAAGAAACGTGGTTGGGCCGAATTAGATTTTGTCCTCATTAGTGGGGACGCCTATGTAGACCATCCTTCCTTTGCACCTGCAGTTATCGGCAGATACTTAGAATCCAAAGGGTATCGTGTAGGTATTATAGATCAACCAGATTGGAATGATGTAGAGGCTTTCAAAAAACTTGGTAAACCGCGTCTAGCATCCCTTGTTACGGCAGGGAATCTAGATTCAATGCTCAATAAATTTACGGCGGCAAAGAAAATTCGTCGACAAGATGATTATTCTCCAGGTGGAGAAGCGGGCCATCGCCCGGATCGAGCTACCTTGGTATATGCGAATCGTATGAAGGAGGCTTACAGTGATGTGCCTCTTATTATCGGTGGCATAGAGGCGTCCTTACGCCGATTTGGTCATTATGATTATTGGTCAGATACTGTGCGTCGTTCTATTTTAGTTGATTCAAAGGCGGATGTACTCATTTATGGTATGGGTGAACTTCAAATTGTAGAATTAGCAGATGCGTTAGATCAAGGTAGATTTAAAGAGTCCTTGCCATCTATTCGTGGTATTTGTTATATGGCCAAGGAAATCCCTACTATAGACTATGTTGAGTGTCCATCTTTTGAGGACATTAAAGCGGATAAGATGGCTTTTGCCGATGCATTCCGTATGCAGTATGATGAACAAGATCCATTCTATGGTCGTATAGTAGTACAAAAACATGGCGATAGATATCTTGTTCAAAACACACCTGCATTGCCACTTACGCAGGAGGAAATGGATGGCGTATATAACTTGCCGTATACTCGTAAGTGGCATCCTAAATATGATGATAAGGGTGGCGTACCAGCATTAAGCGAAGTACAGTTTAGCCTTGTAAGTCAACGAGGATGCTTTGGTAGCTGTTCATTCTGTGCAATAACAAATCATCAAGGTCGTATCATCCAAAATCGTAGTCATGAGTCTTTACTTGATGAAGCTCAAACTATGATTAATATGGATAACTTTAAAGGATATATTCATGATGTTGGAGGCCCTACGGCGAACTTCCGTCATTTAGCTTGTGACAAACAAGCTGTATATGGTGCTTGTAAAGGTCGTACTTGTGCGGCTCCAGAGCCTTGTGAAAATCTAAATACAAACCATGATGACTATATTGCTTTACTCCGTAAATTACGTAAGCTAAAAGGCGTAAAAAAAGTATTTGTTCGTTCTGGCTTGCGTTATGACTATGTTCTAGCGGATAACAATAAAGATTTTGTCCGCGAGCTTTGTGAATTTCATGTAAGTGGACAACTAAAAGTAGCGCCAGAACATGTTTCTAAACGCGTTACCAATATGATGGGCAAAGCTGGTAAGGAAGAGTTCCTCACCTTCAAATCTTGGTTTGAGGAGGCCAATAAAAAGCTTGGTAAAAAGCAATATTTAGTACCATATTTTATGAGCTCTCATCCAGGTTGTGCCTTGGAAGATGCTATTGAATTAGCCGAGTTCTTACGTGATCAACATATGTATCCAGAACAAGTGCAAGACTTTATTCCTACGCCGGGGAGCTTATCGACATGTATGTATTATACGGGCATTAATCCACTGGATGGAAAGCCTGTATATGTTGCCAAAAAAGGTAGAGATAAAGCTAAGCAGCGGGCTTTAATGCAATATAAAAATATTGAAAATTATGACCTTGTAAAAGAGGCGCTCATTGAGGCTAATCGACGTGACTTAATAGGGTTTGGACCTGAATGTTTGATTCCACCACGTCCAATTGGTCGGACTAATTGTACTAGTCAATCTAATGGTTCTCGTTATAGTGGGAAGAATAATGATCGTCGTAACGGACGTCAGTCTAGTGAGAGAAGTAATAAGGGTAGACCCTCTCGTAATGGCATGACTAAAAGTCGTCCATCTAATAGTAATCGAGGACGTGGTAGTCGTTAATAATGGAGAATAGCTTTGTCTATTCTGGTTTGGGAATACTTTATGTCTTATAGGAGGCATATATGAAACGGTGGATTGCTCCGGGCGTTTTAGCCCTTTTTGTTATAGGAATGTTAACCTATGGTGTAAACTTTTACCATCAAGAACAGTTAGAACATGCAAAAGAACCTGTTCGTGGTGAGATTACAGTTTATACAGACTTGCCGAACAATATAACTACATTGCTTGCCGATCGATATGAAGAGGAGAAAAATGTAAAAGTTACAGTTATGCCTCTTACAGAAGAGCAAATGACCCAACGGTCGGCTTCAAATGTAGCTGATACATCTGGTGATCTGGTACTTACCTCTGAAGATAATCTCGTTGTAGGGGCAAATGTAGGGAAATATGCACCTATCGTTAATGAGAGAATTGATGAAGTACGTGATAATCTAAAAGATATAAATGGGTATTGGGTAGGTCTTTGGTATGATCCTATTGTATTTGTTCAAAATGACACCTTCTACAATGGGATAGGTAAATATATTACTACTTGGGATACATTGGGAAAACAAGGCGATTGGTCTATTGTGATGACCGATTTTGTAGCATCCCAAAATGCAGCTAATTTGTTATATAACATGGTGGAATATAGAGGCGAGCCTGAGGCACTGAACTATTTATATAGCTTAAAGCCACATATAATACAACATGCCAAGTTCTTGTCTACTCCAGTTCGCTTAACTGCATTAGGAGAGTCTAATATCGGCATTGGTAATTTGTCTGATGCAGCCCAATATACTCGTCATGGATATCCGATTAAGGTTATATACCCAACAGATGGAACATCTTATTATGTAACTGGCGCTGCTGTATTAAAAAATTCAAAGCATAAAGCAGATAGCGTTGAATTTATTAATTGGTTGTTATCTACAAAGACTGCAAAATATATGGTTGAAAATAATTTCACCTATATATTTACGAATCCAGAAATGGATGAGCCAAAAGACTCATTGGGGCACGAGTTAATTTTATGGCCTGTTAATGGTGGTTACACTATAGATGGTAAAAAATTATTGTTAAATCACTGGGTTAGCCAAGTGCGTTTCCGTAAGGAGTAACTCAGTTATATAGATCCTATTATAGGAAGTAAATTGAGAAATAAACTAGTTATGAAAGGATATAGAATGGGTAAGAAATTAGGATATGTTAGCCTAGGTTGTGCTAAAAACTTAGTAGATACAGAGGTAATGTTAGGCTTATTGAAAGATAATGGCTATACGATTACAGAGGACCTAAGCGAAGCAGATCTTATCGTTGTAAATACCTGTACCTTTATTGAGAAAGCAAAAGCCGAGTCTATTAATACTATTCTTGAGGTGGCTCAATATAAAGAGGATGGTAAATGTAAAGGCCTTATTGTAGCAGGTTGCTTAAGCCAACAATATCAAGATGAATTATTCCAAGAAATTCCTGAAATTGATGCTTTAATCGGCACAGGTGCATGGGACCAAATTATGGTAGCCGTTGATGCTATTGAGCATGGCAATCGCAGTTGTATCATGGAAAACATTACAAATATTTATGATGAGCGTATGCCGCGTATTCAAACAACGCCTCGGTACAGTGCATATGTAAAAATTGCGGAAGGCTGTAACAATGGTTGTACTTTCTGTATTATTCCAAAGGTGCGTGGTGCATTCCGCAGTCGTACAATCGAGTCTATTAAGGCCGAAGTAGAACGATTGGCTGCATCCGGTGTTAAAGAGATCGTTCTTATCGCTCAAGATACGACTAGCTATGGTATTGACCTCAACGATGGTAAACCATTGTTGACTACGTTATTAAAAGAATTAACTACCGTAGAAGGCATCGAATGGATTCGTATGCTTTACTTATATCCAACATTCTTCTCTGATGAATTGTTAGATATTATCGTTAATGAGCCAAAACTTTGCAAATATGTAGATATTCCGTTGCAGCATGTTAATAACGATATTTTGAAGCAAATGAATCGTCGCGATGATCGCAATGATATTGAGCGTTTACTTAAGAAGATTAGAAATGCACCGACCCATATTACATTGCGTACATCTATCATCGTTGGGTTCCCTGGTGAAACAGACGAGCAATTTGAGGAACTTTGCGACTTTGTAAAAGAAATCAAATTCGATAATATGGGTGTATTCACCTACTCTCAAGAGGAAGGTACACCTGCAGGTGCTCGTGAAGACCAAGTTCCAGAAGAGATTAAAGAAGAACGTTACCACGTTCTTATGTCCATCCAAGCTGCGATCTCTGAAGAGAATAATCGTGACTTAGAAGGTACCATTGATTATGCGATGGTGGAAGAAATCGAAGAAGGCGATAATAATACATTGCTTGCAAAAGGTCGTTTGAAATCTCAAGCACCTGATGTAGACGGCAATATGTATATCGAAGATTGCGGCGAAGATATTAAACCTGGTGACATTCTCAAGGTTCAAGTAGAACAAGGTTTTGCGTATGACGTTGTAGCTACCGTTGTAGAATAATACACTTCGATAGATTCGAGTGTGGAGGTGATCTGATGATTGTAGAACTTATTTCTACAGGCTCAGAATTATTGCTAGGTGATACAGTGAATACAAATGTATCTTGGCTAGCACAAGAGTTAAATAAATTAGGCTATACGATTGCTCATCAATCTGTAGTGGGGGATAATCCTAAGCGCATGGCAGAGGTCTTTCAATTAGCTAGCACTAGAGCGGACATCGTTATTAGTACTGGCGGATTAGGACCCACGCAAGGAGATATTACGCGTAATGTATTAGCCGATTCTATTGGACGACCTATTGTATTTAATCAAGAGGCAATGGATGAGGTTAAACATTTCTTTGAAAGTGTAAAACGAACTGTACCCGATGCAAGTCGTCGAGAAGCAGAGTTGCCGGAAGGCGCAAAGGTTCTTAAAAATCCTGTAGGCGTGGCACCTGGTGTTGTAGTGGAAGATGGCGATACTACATACATACTATTGCCAGGGCCTCCTGGTGAGATGAAGGGTATGTTCCACGATAGTGTAGTGCCTTATTTAATGAATCGATTTGGTTCGCAAGGTGTTGTTACCTCTTATCGCTATGGTGTATATGATATTCGTGAAATTGATTTAGAAAATACCTTAATGGATCTCATTAAGAACCAATCGAATCCAACCATTGCGTTACTCATTAAGAAGGGGTACATAGAGGTTCGTATTACTGCTAAGGCAGATACTTTAGAGGTGGCACAAAAGCTTCTCAATCCTTGGGATGCTATCATTCGGGAACGATTAGGCTCTCGTGTAGGCCGTGATTTGACTGTTTCTATGGAGGAAACCCTCGGTCGTGCTCTCCTTGAGGAGCACAGTACGATTAGTACTGCTGAATCTTGTACGTCTGGCTTAGTTGGTAAATTACTAACTAATGTGAGTGGTAGTAGTGAGTACTACATGGGTGGTGTTATCTCCTATAGCAATGACGTAAAACATCGTGTACTAGGTGTACCTCAAAACATGCTCGATACGTATGGTGCCGTAAGTGAGCCAGTCGCTAAGGCTATGGCCGAGGGGGCACGAACTGTGGGTCAAACAACATATGCCGTTTCTACGACTGGTATAGCTGGTCCTGGTGGTGGTAGTCCTGAGAAGCCAGTTGGTCTTGTATGGTTTGGTGTTAGCGGACCTCATGGCACCGTAGCTCATAAAGCAAATTTAATTGGTAATCGTGAAGATATTCGACAAAGTGCAGCAGAATTAGCACTTTACTATGTGTATACTTATATAACAGAAAAGGGGAAATAAAAGAATGGCTGTAGATGGCA